>JANORI010000232.1:0-1800 GCA_031415235.1 Acidobacteriota bacterium
GAAGATCGGCGCGACGTCCTTGGTGAACGTCGGAGCGTTCGCGACCGTCTGCGCGAACGAGGGCACTGCCATCAACGCTGTCACTGCGAACGCGCCCACAAACAGGCCGCGAGTCTGACCGTAATTCATCGTCGGTCCTCCAAGAACTGAAAAATTGTCGTAGCCGGGGATTCTACCCGCATATCGGCTCAATAGGCTAGTCCCACTAACAATCTACCCAAATTCGCCAAAAATCTAAAGGAGGCGGGCCTCAGCCGAGCTTGCGCAGAATCCCGGTCATCAGGCCCTTGCCCCATAGCTACGGGCTGCTGACCCCGTGATCCCTGGGCCCCCCTGGCACAGAACGGTGTGCAGTGGGGAGTCTCCAGTGGACGCCGCAGCCCACGATCACCGAGGGCAGCGCGGCGGGCAGCGGCGCGGAGCGCGTCGGTGACGTCGGTCACCGCCAATGCTCGCGCGGAGGGACTCAGGAACGCGCCGGCCAGGCCAGGTGATACCCAGTCCCGTCGAGCGCTCGTGATGGCAGGGTGGGTCAAGTGCCACTTCGCGAAAGACCGGCACGCGGCCGGGAATTTTGAAGGTGTGCCTGGTGTGCTTGCGCATCGACGCCCAGTCCGCCGGGGTGAGCACGCCGGGCTTGTCGAGAATGCTATTTGGACACGCCGAGTTTGCCGACGTCGTGCAGCGGGCTGGTGCGTCGCAACCTGGCGAGCCAGTCCGGAGCGAAGCCGAGGCTGGTCGCCGCGGCCACGGCATAGTCAGCGACTCGGCGGGAATGGTCGTGCCTGAACGGCGACTTCGCGTCAATCATGCCGGCAAACACCAGCACGCCGTTGGGCTCGATCGCAAGACACTGGCAGGGTCTGGTGATGACAGCATCCCCGGCTGTCAGGCCCTCACCCCACCATAGCTACGGGCAGCGCGATGGCCGGTTCGGTCAGCGGCGCGAGGCCGGCCACGAGCAACAGCGCGTTGCGGGAGAAGCGCCGCGGCAGGGCATACAGCCCGAGCAGCACGGGCAGGAAGACGAAGAGGAACGTGGGCTCGGTGAACAGCACGAACGCGTGGTCTGCGCCTACGTTGGGTCGATGCCCTCCAAGCCGACGTGGCCGCAGGCCCGAAGCAGATGCTGGTCGTTGGTGTAGACGCGCCGGAACTGCTCCGACTTGGCCGTGACGAGGTGGAACGCATCCAGAGAACGGAGGTAAACGGACCGCTCCAAGCCGGCGAACAGGTCACGCACCTCGGCCAGGAGCGCCTCGGTCGGCCCGAGACACGTCCACAGCCCGGCATCGAGGTCGTGCTCGAACTGCCCCTGCAGGGCTCGGAACACGGCCGGCGTCACCGCGCCCTCCCGGTACTTCCGCGACCGCGGTAACCACCGAATATCAGCGTGACTCGTCGTCGAAGCGCCCGAAGTCGTCCATCGTCTTGGTGGCACGATCACGACGGAGCCCGTGGACACTGCCGCCGCCGTGGACGCAGAAGAACGCGCCCACCGCTGCGTGGAAAACGACACGGTCGTTTCCATAGTGACCACAGGCACTTGACAACCGGTCATTCCATATCAGCTAAGCCGATCCGCGGGGACTGGTCCTGGCCGGGTATCATTTGGAGGTACCCGCCCACATGTTTGAGATCTGGTTCCCCTTTGCCGCTGCGTTCCTGCTGTCGATGGCGTTGACATACGTCGTGCGGCCAGTGGCCCACCTGACGGGCGCGGTCGCGACGCCGAAGGAAGACAGGTGGCATCGCGGCACGATTCCGATGCTCGGGGGCGTGTCGATTGCCGGAGCGTTC
>JANORI010000233.1:0-5140 GCA_031415235.1 Acidobacteriota bacterium
GTCCCGCCGGCATTCGACCGACGATCCATCGCTGCTCCACCCCACCGCGCAGAGTCCGCGCGGCGGGGACCCCGGGCGGGCGGCGTTGCTTCTCCTTCAAGAACGCCAGTGCCACGAGGAGCCACGCCGCTGTGATCTGCATCTCAGCCCTCGGAAACTACGTCGGCCTCCGATGTTGAAGCGACCTCCGCAGGGGCGGCGTCAGGTTCAATCGGCCGATCGAGCAGCAGGCAGTCCGTCACGTAGTCGAGCGCGCGGGCGTCATTTCGGGCCAGCAACGCCTCGAGGGTAGTGTGCAGCAGCGCGTTGGTCTCGCGGTGCTGCATCGACGGCCACGAACCGTCAGCGCGGCGTCTCGAGTACCTGCACCAGAAACCGACGTGCCACCGAAGGAACTCCCGTGCGCGTTGTCGTCCGAAATCGTCACCGCCCCAATGCTCCAGTGCCAGTGCCACGTAGCGGCGGTAGATGGCCACCCTGGCGTCGGCGTCCAGATCGAGATACCCCTCCGAGGCTTCGCGGAAGAGCCATGGCTTGATGAGAATTCCGCGCGCCGACATTACGCCCGCGCAGCCGGAACGGGTGCGCGCCGCCTCAATCTCATGAGGAAACAGCACGTCACCGTTGCCCACGACGGGTATCGGCACCGCGGCCACGACCTTGCCAATCGCATCCCAGTCGGCAGCCAGTCGATAGCGGGCGTTTCTGGTGCGGCCGTGCACCGTGATCGCGTCGGCACCGCCATCGACCGCGGCCTTGGCCTGCTCCAGGTAGTTGAGGTCGCCGTCGTTCCAGCCGAGCCTGATCTTGGCGGTGACCGGAACGTGCTGCACGGCCCGCTTCATCGCGTCCACGATGCGCCGGATGCGATTCGGTTGTCGGCCAATCGATGCGCCGAGACCCTTGCGCGTGAAGTGGTCGATCGGACACCCGAAATTGATGTCCACGAAGTCGCCGCCCCGCGACTCGACGAGCGTCGCGGCCCAGCCCATCTCCTCCGGGTTGGTGCCGGCCAACTGCACGCCGAAAAATGGCTCATCGGGCGCGCGACGGATCAGGGCGAACTCCCCCTTGCGTTTCTGTTTCAACCGCCGCGCCACCGTCATCTCGCTCATCGTGATGCGCGCACCGAGTTCCACGCACAAACGCCGATAGGGCAAGTTCGACCCCTTGGTCATGGGCGCCATGACGAGCGCCCCCGACAGACGGTCAGCCAGTGTCATTGCTGTCCATGGTAGCAGCGCGCACCGCTGCGCACCGGCCGGATCCTACGCATGCTAGGCTCGACCCATGCGCAGTCGGTGGACGCCTTTTGGTGTCGCGGTGCTCACGACGCTCCTCGTGCCAGCTCTGGCGCTTGCCCAGGCGTCGGCGCGCCCGCCAGAAGCAGCGGTCGGCCGCCACTTCGTCTGGCGAGTGGCAAAGGAAGGAAAGCCCGTGGCCTGGCTGGTGGGGTCCGTGCACCTGCTCAAGGGCGATGCGTATCCGCTGCCGGACGTTTTCGACAAGGCGTTCTCGGAGAGCGGCACATTGGTTGAAGAGATCGACCTTGGGGCTGCCGCGGATCCGGCAGCCGCTCTGCCCCTGGCGGCCAAGGCGCTCTTCACTGATGGCCGCACGCTGCGGGGACTTCTGGATCGCGAGACGTATGCGTCTATTGAAGCCAAGGCCGCGGCCGCCGGCCTGCCTCTGGTCATGCTGGACCGGATGAAGCCGTGGCTCGTGGCGATGACACTGGCCGTGCCGGCCCTGCGGAGTGCGGGCTTCGACCCGGCGCTTGGCATTGACCGACACTTCTACGACCGTGCCATGGCCGAGAAGCGCCCCGTGCGCGGGCTCGAAACGGCGGCTTACCAGATCGAGCGCCTCGACGGGCTTCCGATGAGCGTGCAGGTCGACATGCTGCGGGCGGTGCTCGCGGACGTGGATACGCAGGTGGCGGCCGTCGCGCAGATCGTGGAGGCCTGGAAGTCTGGCGACGTCACCGCGCTCGATCGCCTGCTGCTGAAGGAGTTCCGCGAGTCACCGGAGGTCTATCAGCGTCTACTTGTCGAGCGGAACCACGCCTGGGCGCCGAAGATTGCCGCGTGCGCGGCCGAACGCGCGCCGTGTCTGGTGGTCGTGGGCGGCGCTCACCTCGTGGGACCGGACAGCGTGGTGGCGCTTCTGCGACAGGCCGGCTTCAGCGTCGAGCAGCAATAGTCGGCGGTGCCGGCCGCACGATGGCGTGTCGAGCGTGGTCCACTTCGGGACGAACGAAGCAGCCGTCGATGTGATCGTTCACCAGTCCCACTGCCTGCATGAATGCGTAGATGGTGGTGGGGCCCACGAAGGTCCAACCCCGCCGCTTCAGATCCTTGGACAACGCGGACGACGTTGCCGTCGTCGGCATCGCCTTGACCGCGTCCCACGTGACTCGCGGCGGTCGCTCCGTGGCCGGGGGCTCCCAGGACCACGCGTACGCCGCAAGCGATCCGAATTCGGCCGAGAGTTCCAGCGCGCGCGCGGCATTGTTGACCGTCGATGCGATCTTGCCGCGGTGCCTGACGATGCCGGGGTCGCCGAGCAAGCGCGCCACGTCGCGGTCGGTATAGCGCGCGACGCGCGCGACGTCGAAGCTGTCGAATGCCGTCCGAAAGCGCTCGCGCTTCTTGAGGATCGTCAGCCAACTCAGTCCGGACTGAAAACCCTCGAGACAGATTTTTTCGAAGAGTCGCTGGTCGCTCGTGACGGGCCGCCCCCACTCCTGGTCGTGGTACGTCACATACAGAGGGTCGACTCCGCACCACGCACAGCGCCGACGGCGTGAGCCGGCGTCGATGAGACCCAAAGCGTCAGTCATCGGCGCGCCGGTCGTCGGACGGAACCGCCCCCTCAGTCATGCCGCGCGATCATACGGCCAAGCGTTCCCAGCCGGCTACCGCTCGAGATCGCCGGGGGCGAGCACCGCCAGCACAGCGAGCCGTGCAGGCCCAGGATTGCGCACGCCGTGCGGAACCCCTTCGGGCGCTACCAGCAGATCGCCCGCGCGCATGGGCAGTTCGGCACCGTCGAGCAGGAACACGCCCTCGCCCTCGAGCACGTAGTAGAGCTTGTCCATGCTCTGGTGGGCGTGGAGTGCGTGGGCCTGCCCGGGTTCAAAGGCGTTGAGGCCCACGATCATCCGCGGCGACGAGAATATCGTGGACTTTCCCAACTTGTCCGGTCGATACGCGGCACGGTCTACCGGACGCACGACTTCGGGATGACTCATCGGACCTCTCCTCGCGTCGGCCGCCGAGGCGACCGATGCGGATTCGTTCGTGATTCCGCTCAGCTCACGACGTCGAAGCGCTCAGTATGCTCAATTGCGCGGGCCGGCTGGACGTCAACAGCCGGATCCCCGCCGGGCCCCGGTATACTCGCCGCGCATGGCGTACTCTCGCGCTCGTACACAACTGCCCTGGTTCGACGGCGACGCCCCCGCCGCCCGGTACTCGAGTGAGCGCGCGGCGGTCAGGCTGCCATGGGCCTGAAGACGATGGCCAGCGCGAAGGAAGGCTGGCACGGGTGGGACGACTACGCCCCGTTCTATGACTGGGAGAACGCCCGGACACTGGGTCGCCGCGACGTGCCTTTCTGGCTGCGGATGACGGGCGTGGTCGAGGGCCCGGTGCTGGAGCTCGGCTGCGGCACTGGGCGCATCACAATGCCATTGGCGCACGAAGGTGTGCACGTGGTGGGCGTGGACCGTTCGGGCGAGATGCTGGCGCGTGCCCGGCGGCGGGTGCGGCGTCAACGACGCGGCACGAAGCCTGACCTCATCCGAGGCGACATCCGGCATCTGCCGTTCCCTGATGCGTCGTTCCAGCTCGTAATGGCTCCGTACGGCATCTTGCAGTCGTTGCTGTCGGAGCGCGACCTGACGACCACGCTGTCGGAGGTGGCGCGAGTCGTCGAACCCGATGGGATGTTCGGCCTGGAACTGGTGGCCGACCTGCCCTCGTGGGGCGAGCACGCCAAGAAGATCAGCCTGCGCGGACGCCGCAGTCCGGGAGGCACGCACCTGACGCTTCTGGAGTCGGTGCGGCAGGACAAGGCAAAGGGGCTCACGATCTTCGATCAGGAGTTCGTGGAGCGCCGGGGCCGGGCCGTCCGGCGGCACTCGTTCGCGCTCACGTTCCGCACGCTCTCTGTGCCGCAAATGACCAGGCGGCTCGAAAAGGCAGGATTTCAGGTCGAGATGCGGCTCGGGGACTATCAGGGCGGCCCTTGGGATCCCGGGGCCGACGTGTGGATCATCATGGCCCGGAAGGTTTGTTAGACTGAGGGGTCGAATTTCCCCGTTTTCCGTTTGGAGCAACGCCATGTCAGGCCATTCCAAGTGGCACACCATCAAGCACAAGAAGGGCGCGCTTGACGCCAAACGCGGCAAGCTGTTCACGCGCCTCATCAAGGAAATGACCGTCGCGGCCAGACATGGCGGCGGCGACACCAACATGAACCCGCGGCTGCGCACCGTGGTGACCGAGGCCAAGGCCGCCAACATGCCGGCCGAGAACATCAAGCGGGCGATCCAGCGCGGCACCGGCGAACTGCCCGGGGTCACCTACGAAGAGATCAACTACGAGGGCTACGGCCCCGGCGGCGCGGCGGTCATCATCGAGACGATGACCGACAACAAGAACCGCACCGTCGGCGAGATCCGTTTCATGCTGAACAAGTACAACGGCAACCTCGGCGCGGAGAACTCCGTCGCGTGGATGTTCTCCAAGAAGGGCTACATGGTCATCGAGAAGGCCGGCGTGGACGAGGAAAAGCTCCTCAACGCCGTGCTCGAGGCCGGGGCCGACGATCTGCGCGACGACGGCGACCACTGGGAAGTGATCACCGACCCGCCGGTGTTCGAAGCCGTCAAGGAAGCGGTCAAGGCGCTGTCGATCGAACCCGTCACGGCCAAAGTGTCGATGCTGCCGCAGAACTACATCAAGCTCGAGGGCAAGGACGCCACGCGGATGCTCAAGTTGATGGAAGCGGTGGAAGACCACGACGACGTGCAGAACGTGTGGTCGAACTTCGACATCGACGAGAAGGAGATCGAGGCCTCGCTCGCGTGAGGGTCTTCGGCATCGACCCGGGCTCTGAACGCACCGGTTACGGG
>JANORI010000234.1:0-2483 GCA_031415235.1 Acidobacteriota bacterium
CGCCGAGACGAGCGACTACTACGTGGTGGGGTACTACTCGTCGAACCCCGACCCGCTGAAGCGCACGCGCAAGATCGAAGTGAAGGTGAAGCGCGACGGGCTCAATGTGTGGTCGCGCACGTCGTACACGCTTCGACAGCCGCCGCCCACCACCAAGCAATAGCCGCCGCGTGGCTACGCGCGGCCGATGGGCGGACTTGCAAGTCCGGCGTTCACGTGCGACGACTCGATCGTCTCGCGAATCCGGGCCTTGAGCCAGAGCACCGGTTCGGGCTGCGCCTGTGTGAAGGCGCGCCAGTCTTCGTCGCTGAGGGCGATGCTGATGACGCGGTCGGTCATGGGTGTCATGGACGCCTCCAGGGTAAGGAACTCCGCCGATGGTAGCGGCTCGTCCTCTGGACGCGAAATAGAATGATCGTATTTCGTCGATGCGATTTGGTCATCGAGACAAGGAATTCGAGATGAGCGTGTGGACTCTGGCCCGGCGCGCGGCGCGCATGAATCCCTCGATTCTGCGCGAGATCCTGAAGGTGGCTGAACGTCCTGGCGTGCGCTCCATGGCCGGCGGACTGCCGTCGTCTGCCACCTTCCCGGTCGAGGCCATCCGGGAGGCCTGCAACACGGTGCTCAGCCAGCACCCGAGGGAAGCGCTGCAGTATGCGGCGACCGAGGGCTTCGGACCGCTGCGTGAGTGGGTGGCCGCCAGCCTGGCGGCCGGCGGGGCCCATGTCTCTGCCGACCAGGTGCTCATCACGACGGGCTCTCAACAGGGCCTGGATCTCGAGGCAAGATTTTCATCGACCCCGGCGCGCCGATCGCGGTCGAGGCCCCGACGTATCTTGGGGCGCTGCAGGCGTTCCTGCCGTACGAGCCGGCGTTTGCCAGCCTCAGCGCCGACGCCGAGGGGCCGACGCCCGACGCCATCGCGTCGCTGCCGCGTCGAGCGCCGGGCACGCGGTTCCTCTACTTGCTCCCGAATTTCCAGAACCCCACCGGAGGCCAGATCTCGCACCCGCGGCGGGATGCGATCGTGGCGGCCGCGCAGGCGGCCGGCACGCCGATCGTGGAAGACAACCCCTACGGCGACCTGTGGTTCGACCAGCCGCCGCCCCCGTCGATCCTGTCGCGCTGGCCCGAGGGCACGGTCTATCTGGGGTCGTTTTCCAAGGTGCTCACCCCCGGCTTCCGTCTGGGGTTCGTCGTGGCGCCGCCTGCCGTCTACAGCAAGCTCGTGTCAGCCAAGCAGGCGGCCGATCTGCACACGCCCGGCTTCAACCAGCGCGTGGTCTACGAGGTCGTGCGCAATGGTTTCCTCGATACACACGTGCCGACGATTCGGGAGCGTTACCGGGAGCAGCGCGACGCCATGGCGGCGGCCCTGAAAACGCACATGCCCGAAGGCACCATCTGGCAGCACCCGCGTGGAGGCATGTTCTTCTGGCTGCGCCTGCCCGAGGGCTTCGACACGTTGCCGCTGCTCGACGCTGCGGTTGCGGCCGGCGTGGCGTTCGTACCCGGTGCGCCTTTCTACACCGAGAACCCAGACGCGCGCACCATGCGTCTGAGCTTCGTCACGCTTTCGACCTCCGAGATCGCCGACGCAGTGGCGGTGCTCGGACGCGTGGTGGCCGACGCGGCGCGCACGGTGCCGGCGGCCACGCGCGGCGCCTGAGCATCGGCGGCTACGGCGCGAGCCGTAAACGTGGCCTGACCTTCTCGAACGCGCGGATCACTTCCTCGACGGCCCGCGGGGTTCGGCTCATTTTCGGGTAGACCCAGCCGGTTTCGCGGATGAGCGGCCGGCCTTCGATGCGCGCGCAGTAGAGGTGCCCGCTCGTGACATCGCGTGCGACCGACTGATACGACACGATCGTGACGCCGAGGCCCGAGCGCACGAGCGCCTTGATGATCTCGACGTTCTCGGTTTCCATCACGGTGCGCGGCTCGATGTGCGCCGCGGCGAAGAATTCGTCGACCACCCGGCGCGTATTCGAACCGGGCTCGAAGAGCACGAACGGCTGATCGGCCAAGTCCTGCGCGCTGACCTTACGCTTCTTGCTGAGCGGATGCTTGGCCGCGGTCACCAGCAGCAGTTCCTCCTGCAGCACGGGCACGGTCACCATGTCGGCGTCCTTGATCGGCAGCGTGAGCAGGGCCAGGTCGCCCTTGCCGGCGCGCAGGTGCTGCAGGCAGCGGTCCGCACTGTCGCTGATGATCTTGACGTCGATGCCTGGATGCTGTCGCGTGAGTTCCGACAGAAGCGTGGGGAACACATAGAGACACACGGTCATGCCGCCGAGGATGCGCACGGTGCCGCGCAGAGTCTCCTGGCTGTCCGAGATGCCGGCCACCGTGTCGGTGAGGTCCTGGAACATCCGGTGGCTCAACTGCAGCAGCGACTCGCCGGCAGGCGTGATGCGGATGCGGCGGCCGATGCGCAGGAAGACCGGCGTTTTCAACTCGTCTTCGAGCAGCAGGATCTG
>JANORI010000235.1:0-3216 GCA_031415235.1 Acidobacteriota bacterium
CACGCCGCGCGCCACGCCGAGGGACAACGCTGCGCGCATCCCGAGCGCCACCGCCTCGCCGTGGCGGAGGCGGCCGTAGCCGGTCGTGGCCTCGAGTGCGTGGCCGACGGTGTGCCCGAAGTTGAGAGTTCGGCGCAGGCCGTGTTCATGCTCGTCGGCGCTCACGACCGCGGCCTTGATGCGGCAGCAGGCGGCAATCACGTCGGTCAGCGCCTCGCCGCGCTGCGTGAGCACCTCGGCAAGCATCGTATCCACCGTGCCGAGCAGCGCGTCATCAGCGATGACGCCGTACTTGAGCACCTCGTAGAGACCGGCGCGGAACTCACGGCGCGACAACGTGGCCAGCGCATCGGGGTCGACCACGACGAGCGCAGGGGGATGGAACGCGCCAATCAGGTTCTTCCCCGTCGCGTGATTCACGCCGACCTTGCCGCCGATGGCGCTGTCGACCTGGGCCATGACGGTGGTGGGCACATGCACGAGTCGCACGCCGCGCAGAAAGGTGGCCGCCGCGAATCCCACCATGTCGCCCACGACGCCGCCGCCCACGGCCACGATCGTGGAGCCGCGGTCGACACGCGCCTCGAGCAACGCGTCGTACAGGCCCGAGACAGTGGTCAGTGTCTTGGCGCGCTCGCCGTCGGCGACGAGGATCGGCGTGACGCGGCCGAAGTGGGCGCCCTGCGCGGTCCACACGCGCCGGCTCGAGACGACGACGGTCTCGCCGGTGAGGCCGGCCCCCGCAAGCACGGCTCTCAGACGCGTCCGCGCACCGCGCGACACCAGCACGCCGTAGCGGCCGTCGCGGGAACTGACGTCGATGGGGGAGGGCGTCATGCGGGTGCGCGGCCGGAGAGCCGCAAATGCGGATGGTAGGATACACCCGGTGCGGGATTCCGCGGACTTTCTGATCATTGGCAGCGGCGTTGCGGGGCTGCGCGCCGCTGCGTCGCTCTCGGCGCATGGGTCGGTGCTGGTACTCACGAAGGCCCATGCGCCCGGCGCGAGCAACACCGGGTACGCGCAAGGTGGCATCGCGGCCGCGGTGGGCGATGACGACTCGCCTGGCCTGCACCTGCGCGACACCGCGGCCGCCGGCGACGGCTTGTGCCGCCACGACGCCGTCCGCGTGCTCGTCGATGACGGGCCGGCCTACGTGCGGGAACTGGCGGCGTGGGGTGCGCGTTTCGATCGCGACGAGCACGGGCGTTTTGCCTTGGGCCGCGAAGGCGCGCACAGCGTGCGGCGCGTGCTGCACGCCCGCGACGCGACGGGGCGCGAGATCAGCCGCGTCCTGTGGCAGCACGTGTCGGCCCTGCCGACGGTGCGCGTCGTGGACGAGGCCCGCGCGGTAAGCCTTCGTGTCGACCGGGGCGTCTGCGTTGGGGCACGCTATGTGCGCGGCCATGCAGCGGTGGACGTGTTGGCTTCGGCTACGCTGCTGGCCACCGGCGGGGCCGGACGGGTGTTCCGCGAGACGACGAATCCACCTGTGGCCACCGGTGACGGCATCGCACTGGCATGGCACGCCGGGGCGGCCGTGGCCGACCTGGAGTTCGTGCAGTTCCATCCGACGGTGATGGCCGTGCCGGGCACGGCGCGCTTTCTCCTGTCGGAGGCGCTGCGGGGCGATGGCGCGCGGCTGCTGAACGTGCACGGCGAACGCTTCATGACGCGGTACGAGCCGGCCGGCGAGTTGGCCTCGCGCGACCTTGTCGCCCGCGCCATCGTGCGCGAGGAGGTCCGCACCGGCGAGCCGGTCACGCTCTCGATGCGGCATCTCGATGCCGAGTGGGTGCGGCGCCGATTCCCCACGATTGCGGCGGCGTGCGCCGAGCGCGGCCTCGATCTGGCCACCGACGCTGTGCCGGTGTCGCCAGCGGCGCACTACCTCATGGGTGGCGTGGCCACCGACATCTTCACGCGTACCACCGTGCCGGGTCTGCATGCCGCCGGGGAGGCCGCCTGCACGGGGGTGCACGGGGCGAACCGGCTGGCGAGCAATTCGTTGCTCGAAGGTCTGGTGTACGGCGGACGGGCCGCCGCCGCCATGTGCGAACCACCCCGTGCTGGCGAAGTGGAGCGCCCGCGCGGGCGCGGAGCCATGCCCTCCGCCGCGACGGAGTCGGTGGTGCCGACGGCCGAGGCCATTCGCGAGCTGATGTGGCGACAGGTGGGGCTCGTGCGCGATGCCGCCGGTCTGACCGAAGCCGTCGTCACCCTCGACGGCTGGCGCCGCGCCTCGCAGCCAGCGGGCCAGGCAGACGTCACCGCGCTCGGCGCGCTCGCCACGGTGGCGTGGCTCATCGCCCGGGCCGCCCTCGATCGCCGCGAGAGCCGCGGCGGCCACGCGCGCTCGGACTTCCCGGTCAGAGACGATCTACACTGGCTGGTTCATATCACTGAGAGTGCCCATGACCAAGAACGCTGACGGGGGCGCAGGTTTCGTCACTGAAATCACCCCGCAATCAACCGATTTCTCCCGCTGGTATCTCGACGTCGTCCGCAAGGCCGAACTTGCCGACTATTCGCCCGTGAAGGGCTGCATGGTGATCCGGCCGTACGGCTATGCGATCTGGGAACTCATCCAGCGCCAGCTCGACGATCGCTTCAAGGCCACCGGCCACGTGAACGCGTATTTCCCGCTCTTCATCCCCGAGAGCCTGATCATGAAGGAGGCCGAGCACGTCGAGGGCTTCGCGCCACAAGTGGCCTGGGTCACCAAGGGCGGCACCGAGGAACTCGAAGAGCGGCTCGTCGTTCGCCCCACGTCCGAGACCATCTTCGGCGTGATGTACCAGAAGTGGATTCAGTCGTGGCGCGACCTGCCGCTGCTCATCAACCAGTGGGCCAACGTCGTCCGCTGGGAAAAGGTCACGCGCCCGTTCCTGCGCACGACGGAGTTCCTCTGGCAGGAAGGGCACACGGCCCACGAAACGGAGGCGGAGGCGCAGGAAGAGACGCTCAAGATTCTGGCCCTCTACAAGGAGTTCTGCGTCAACGTCCTGGCGATCCCTGTGGTCGACGGGCAGAAGAGCAGCAGCGAGAAGTTCGCCGGAGCCGAGCGCACGTATTCCATCGAGGCGCTGATGGGTGACGGCCGCGCGCTGCAGGCCGGCACCTCGCACAACCTCGGGCAGAACTTTGCCAAGGCCTTTGACGTCACCTACCAGACGTCCGAAGGGGGACTGGCCCATGTGTGGAACACCTCGTGGG
>JANORI010000236.1:0-2264 GCA_031415235.1 Acidobacteriota bacterium
GCATCGTCGGCGTGACCACGGTGGCCGGCAGACCCGCCATCCTGCCGACCATCGAGGGCCGGGCGTGGATCACGGGGCTCGCCAGCGAGATGCTCGATCCGAGCGACCCCTACCCGACCGGCTATGTGCTGGCCGACACGTGGGGCGTCAGCGGCACGACTTCGCAGTAGCGCTCTTTGCGCAGGTCGTGATTGGCCGTTGCGCGAGGGCCCATGCCTCAATCCTCGTCGCAAGTGCGGGCGACCATGCGGGCGACTGCCGCGGCCAAAGGTGGCAGATCCTGCTCGACGACGAGCCAGACTGCCGCGACGTCGACTCCGAGGTAGCTATGCACGATCACGTTGCGAAAGCCGGCCAGCTCACGCCACGGCACCTGCGGCTCGGTTGCCTTGAGTTCGTCAATCGCCTGCGGTGTACTCGCGAATCCGCTCGATGCACTCGCCCATATGTGCGAGCAACACGCGGTCGGCATCGGGTCCAGGAGTCACAGCGCAACCGCGTCGGCCAGCACTCGGTCGCGCAACGCAGGATGCAGGCTCGCTTCGGTGACGACGTCCACGCGTCGGCCGAGCAGTTCCTGAGCATCCAGCAGCAACCCACCGAGCGCCAGAGCGCTGGTGCCGAGTGCCAGCGTCACGAGCAAATCGACATCGCTGTCCTCGCGCTCTCCGCCGCGAACCATCGAGCCGAACACGCGCACGTCCGTGACGCCGCGGCGGCGGGCGAGCGCCAGAAGCTGTTCGCGGTGGCGTTCGATCAACGCGTGCATGCGGCGAGTGTAGCGGCGAGCGCATCGCGCCAGATCGAGCCCAAATCGCCCCCGAGTGCTCGGTTTCATCTACGTTGGTCAAAGGCTGTGGGCATGTGGTCGAAGGACATGGAACTGACACGCAATTTCAAGCAAACCGTCGTCCTACGGGACTGCCAGCGACGGGTTAACTGCCGGATCCAGGCTCAGTGCCGGTAGTCCTCTTCCCGCTGGTGCCGAACTGCGCCCACGACGACGACGTTGTCGACGATCTCGAACAGGACGATGTAGCCCGTGCCACCGAATGGAACGATCAATTCGCGCGAGCGACCATTGCCCAGTTCCGCCCGGCGGCATGAGTAGGGCGACCACGACAGCAGGCGCATCCCCTCGCGGATGGCTTCCAGTGCTCGTTGCGGAGTGGTCCAATCCGGTGTCTCGCTCGCGAGCTCACGCTCGATGGCAAAGTCCTCCAGACGCCGCAGGTCCGCCACCGCTTCTTGCAGCAGCGTGACCGTGAACTTCGTCGTCACCGGCCTGCGCCCTGAGCGGCTCGGCGCTTGGCGTCATCGAGGCGCGTCTGCAGGTCGGCCATGACCTCGTCGACCGTGTGCCCGCCGCCCTCTTGCTTCCATCGCTCGATCGCCGCCTCGCCACGGGTGACGAACTCGGCCTGTACGCGACGCCAAGCCGCCGCCGCAACGACCGCCTCCTCGATGAACTGGGTCAGCGACTCGCCCTCGCGCAAGACAGCCTCGACTTCGGCCCTGACCTCGGGCTCGACGCGAATGGGAGGAAAGGTGGCGGAGCGCATTGTCTAAGTGTATAGCAACCGTGCTACACCAACAACATCATCGGTGCACAAGCCGCCAACTCAGTCCTTTGACTTACCACGTAAGCCGAGCTACGATGAAAACCGATTGTTCAGTTCTGGAACCAACATGTCGACGCTCCTAGTCTCCTCGAAAGGCCAGATCGTGTTGCCCGCCGCATTGCGGCGCCGGCTCGGTATGGGTGCAGGCGCCAGGATCGAAGTAGTGGAAGAATCGGACGGGCTGAAGCTGCGCGTCGTCCGTGCGGTCGCGACGGCCGACATGACGGGGATGGCAGGCATGGTCAAGGCGAAAGCGCGCGGTGTCCCACGTCGCCTGGAGGACTTTGACCCTGCGGCACTGCTGACCCGTTCGCGGCGCGGCAAGCCATGAGGGCACTGGATACGAACGTCCTGGCACGGTTCTTCGTCGATGACGCCGACGATGCGCAGGCCGCCCAACAGCGGCCCGCGGTCATCGCAGCGCTCGCCGAGCGATCGTTCGTCTCGGTGACCGTGCTGCTGGAACTGGAATGGGTCCTGCGTGGGTTCTATGAACTGTCAACGAGGGACATTTCCCGCGTGTTGCGGGCGCTGGCGAGCATCGAGCACATCACGCTTGAAGATCGCGACGCGGTCCTGGTGGCGGTCGACGCGTTCGACAAGGGTCTCGATTTCGCTGATGCGCTGCACCTGGCGCGCAGT
>JANORI010000237.1:0-7710 GCA_031415235.1 Acidobacteriota bacterium
TGAAGCGCCTGTCCGCGCTCACGCCCCTGAACGTGCCGGCCGTGCAAGAGGCCGTGAATCGCCTTCGGCAGTGTGCCGAGCCGGTCGCCGCACTGCACGGCACCGACGCCGCGCGCAGCCTGGCGCGCGCCAAGCTGCTGGAGCAGGCGCTGGCGTTTCATGCGTCCCACTCGACCGCGAGCAGCACCTGTCCCGTATGCGGCGCAACCGATGGCCTGGGCGCGGACTGGGCGGCCCGCAGTCAGCAGGAAGTGGACGCGCTGAACGCCGAAGCCTCTGCCGTGCGCACGGCGCATCAGGAGCTGGATGCCGCGGCGCGAGCCGCTCGCCTGCTCGTGCGGGAATGCGGCGGACTGCCCTCCCCCGCTGCCGGAGAGCTGGCATCCCTCCGCGATCTGCGCGAGGCAGAGGCGCTGTGGCTGAAGGCGCGTCATGTCGATGAGCCCACGGCACTGGCCGATCATCTGGAAGCACACGCGCTGGATCTGGCAGAGGCCACCACCCGTGTGGCCACCGAGGCCGCGGAGGCACTATCCAAACGCGAAGACGTCTGGCGTCCGCTGGCGCAAGGCCTTGCACTGTGGCTGCCGCACGCCGAGCAGTTCGCGGCGGTGAAGGACCACGTCGACCAACTGAAAGAGGCCGAAGACTGGTGGAAGGCGGCCAGCGAAGAGATCCGCGACGAACGCTTCCAGCCCATTGCCGATCGCGCCATCGCCACGTGGCGACAGCTCCGCCTGCAGAGCAACGTCGACCTGGGCGCCGTGGAGCTCGAGGGCACGGCCACGCGGCGCAAGGTGGCGCTGAAGGTAACGGTGGACGGCAAGGACGCCGAGGCGCTGGGCGTGATGAGCCAGGGCGAGCTGCATTCCCTGGCGCTCAGTCTGTTCCTGCCGCGGGCCACGCTCCCCGATAGTCCATTTCGTTTCATTTGCGTGGACGACCCGGTGCAGAGCATGGACCCTGCGCGGGTGGAGGGCCTGGCGCGCGTTCTCGCCGACACGGCGAAGACGCGGCAGGTGGTGGTGTTCACGCACGACGACCGCCTCACCTCGGCCGTGCAGCGGCTCGGCCTGCCAGCCCGCGTGCTCACGGTGACGCGTCGCGCGGATTCCGTGGTGGAGATCGCCGAAGGGCGCGACCCCGTGTCTGGCTATCTCGACGACGCCTGGGCCTTACTGAAGACCACCGACCTGCCGCGGGATGTCGCAGCCCGCGTGATTCCAGGCTTCTGCCGCCTGGCGCTCGAGGCCGCCTGCACCGTGGTGGTGCGTCAGAAACGCCTCAGCAAAGGCGGGTCGCTGCAAGCCGTGGAGGACCTGCTCGGGGCGCACGGCAAGCTGCGTCCCCTGATGGCGCTGGCGCTCTTCGACGACGAAACGCGCGAGGCCGACGTGATGACGCGCTTGAACCGCACCGGCACGTGGGCCGGCGACGCGTTCAAGGGCTGCAACCGCGGCGCGCACGAACTGCACGACGGGGACATCGAGGAACTGGTGACCGGCGCGCGGGAGCTGGCCAAGAAGCTGGTGAGGGGTGGGCTGTGAAGGGACACTGTGAAGGCGGGCTGTGAAGGGGGCGCTGTGAAGGAGGCACTGTGACCACGCGTCCTGAGGACGCCGAGGATGATACGGTCGCGCGTCAGCTACTGGCTGCCGTGGACGGTCTGCTGAATCGCGCGTCCCCTACCACGGCCGGATTGTGGCCACGCGCGGCCACGCTGCTCACGCGTCAGGCGCTCGAAGTGGCACTGCGCACGTTCTGGAGCAAGCGCGCCCCGGGCGTGGAGGCGTGTTCCGCCCGCGCGCAGTTGCTGTGTTTGGGCAAGCACATCGGCGACGAGCCGCTGGGGCAACGCGCGCATGTGGTGTGGGCCGCGCTGAGCGGCGCGTGTCACTACCATCCCTACGACCTGGCGCCTACGCGCGAGGAGCTGCGTGCCTGGCGCGACGTGGTGCTGGAGGTGGTGGAGCGCACCGAGCGCGCGTGGCGGTGATGGTCACCAGGCCCGGGCAAGTGCCCTATCCCAGGGCGGCACGCCTCGTGCACATCCTCCCGGCCAGGAGGGTGTAGCATGGCCGATGAGTCAACCATGGGCGAGCGAATCTCACGGATAGAAACGCGGCTGGACGGGATTGCGCACGACGTCGATGTGTTGAAGGCCGACGTGGGCGTGTTGCAGGCCGACGTGGGCGTGTTGAAGGCCGACGTGAGCGTGTTGAAGGCCGACGTAGGCGTGTTGAAGGCCGACGTCGGCGAGCTGAAGGTGCGGGTCGACGTGGTGGCGCAGAATCTGGAACATCTCAAGCATCAGGTGGATGTCAGATTCGACCACGTTGACGCCAACTTCAAGCAGGTGGCGGAAAACTTCCAAGCGCTGACCGAGCAGATGGCCCGGGGCTTCAAGCAGGTGGAGACGAACCGCCTCGAGGACCGGAAGATGCTCTTCGACATCCTGGGCAATCACGAAGGCCGCATCGCGCGACTCGAAGGCGAGTCGGGCCTCCGGTCGTAGGCCGCCCGTGGCCCCGCGGCGGGGATCGCTACGCGCCGAGCGCCCGGTCGCGCCACCTCGCCGCATGCGCGCGGTGGTCGTCCATGACCGCTGGCGCCAGGCGCGTCAGCGTGGCCAACGGCACCGCCATCCGAACGTTCGACTTCAGCCGAGGCCCTTTTTCATGGGTGCTGCGGCCCCGTTTCTCGACATTGAAGGGACGCCGCCGGACGCCCCTGCGGTTCATGCCTGGTCGTTCGCCAGGCGCACAGCTGCACGTTCCTCCATGCTCCTGCTCCCAGGGCCTGCGCGAGCACGACCCGGAAGACAGCACGGCACTCGGTTCGCTATGCTCAGACCAATGGCCGAGTTTTCCTATCCGAAACACAAGATCAAGATCGCGCTCTTCGAGTCGATTCATCCGGCGTCCATCGACGCCCTCACGACCGCCGGCTATTCCGTGGAGCTGTTCCCGAAGGCGCTCGAGGGCGAGGCCCTCACCCGCGCCGTCGCCGACGCGCACGTGATCGGTGTCCGCTCTCGCACGAAGATCCGCCAGGAGCAGATCGCCGCGGCCACGCGCCTGCTCTGTATCGGCTGCTTCAGCGTGGGCACCGATCAGGTGTCGCTCGACGATGCGAGCCGGCACGGCATTCCCGTCTTCAACGCCCCGCACTCGAGTACGCGCAGCGTGGCCGAGCTGACGCTCGGCAACATCATCACGCTGGCCCGGCGCACGGGCGACAAGAACCTCGAGATGCACGCCGGCCGCTGGGACAAGAGCCTCGGCGGCGCCCACGAGGTGCGCGGCAAGACGCTGGGCCTGGTCGGCTACGGGCACATCGGGCAGCAGGTCGGCATCCTGGCCGAGGCCTTCGGCCTGCGGGTGTCGTTTCATGACGTGCTGAAGAAGCTGCCGCTGGGCCTGGCCCGCGCGGCGGCGTCACTCGACGAGCTGCTCGCAGGCAGCGACTTCCTCTCCGTCCATGTGCCCGACACCGAACAGACGCGGAATCTGATCGACGCACGCGCGCTGGCGCGCATGAAGCCCGGTTCGTACCTGCTCAACATGAGTCGCGGCAGCGTCGTCGATCTGCAGGCGCTCGGGGGCGCGTTGCAGTCCGGGCATCTGGGCGGCGCGTCCGTTGACGTGTTCCCGGTGGAACCGACCCCGGCGGAGAGCCCGTTCCAGTGCGGACTCGAAGGGCTGCCCAACGTGCTGCTCTCACCACACATCGGCGGGAACACCGAAGAGGCCCAGAAGAACATCGGCCTCGAGGTGGCTGACGCGTTCATCGACTTCATCGATCGAGGCAGCACGCAGGGCGCCGTGAATTTTCCCGCCGTGTCGCTGCCCGTGTATCCCGGTTCTCACCGGATCTTGAACATTCACCGAAACATCCCAGGAGTACTGGCCGAGGTGACGCGGATCGTGTCCGAGGTGGGTGCCAATATCGACGCGCAGATGCTCTCGACCACGCGCGATGTCGGTTACCTGATCATGGACATCAACAAGGATCTCTCGGAGGAGGTCCGCAGCCGCATCGAGGTTATGCCGGCGAACATCAAGACCAGGATTCTGTTTTGACGTCCACGCTGCGGGCCGTCGATCTGGTGGGACCGGCACGCACGCCGCCGGAGTCGATCACCGCGCGCGTCGCAGCCGAGTACCTGCACGACGAATCCAAGCTCGCCACCGACCGCGCGCTCTCTCTGGCTCGACCAGAGACCGTGGCCGAGCTTCGCCGTGTGATTCGCTGGCATGCCTCGCAGCATCATGCGGTCGTGTGCTCGGGTTCTCGGACCGGCGTCGTGGCCAGTATCGTGAGCGACACCCCCAGCCACCTGGTCGCCCTCGACCGGCTCCGGGGCGTGCTCTCGCTCGATCGCAAACAGAAGACCGTGCGCGTGCTGGCTGGCACGTGGTTGTCGGAGCTGACCGACTACCTGGCGCGCGAGGCTCCGGAGCTGGCCTTCCCCGTTGACCCGACGGAACGGTCGGCGTCGTTTGGCGGCATGCTCTCGACCAATGCCGGCGGCGCGCGGTCGTTCGCCTTTGGATCGATCAGAGACTGGGTGCAGGGCCTGGTCGTGGAAATGCCGAGCCGCAACACGCTGACCCTCGAACGGGGCATGGCCTCGGCGCACGACCTTGCCTTCACGCTTGCAGACGGAGAAGCGGTGCGGACGCTCGCTGGCGGCGTCATCGCGAAGCCGGCCACCAAGAACGCGTGCGGTTATTTCTTTGCGCAGCACTGCGACGCGGTCGATCTCTTCATTGGCGCCGAAGGCACGCTCGGGACGATTTCGGAAGTGACCCTGAGGCTGCGCGCGGCTCCGCGGGAGCAGCTGCTGTTCCTGCAGGGATTCCCCAGCGTTGACAGCGCGTTCCTGTTCGTCGAGGCGCTTCGCCTGCGGCGCGACCTGGGCGTGGTGGCGATTGAGTTCCTCGACTCGCGCTCGCATGCGCTGGCCAGGCAGAGTCAACGCGCGCCCCGCGTGCTCGAGGTGGTGGGCAGTTCGGAATGCTCGGTGATGGTCGAGTTCTTCCTCGCCGGCGACCTGGACATCGAAGCGCTCGAACAGATCGTCACACGCGCCGGAGGCGACCTGGGTCAGTCCATCGCTGGCGCGTCGGACCACGACACCCGCGACATTCGCGCCTTCCGGCACTCGGTGCCCGAGCGGGTCAATCAGATCATCGCGCAGCGCAAGGTGCTCCACCCGACGCTGCACAAGCTCGCCACCGACATGGCCGTGCCGGACCACGCACTGCGCTGGGTGTATGCCTTCTACGAGCAGACGCTCACCGACGCGGGCCTGGAGTTTGCCATCTTCGGCCACGTGGGCGACAACCACTTCCACGTGAACCTGCTCCCGTGCAACGGGGAGGAACTTCTCCGGGCCAAGGCGCTGTACTTCGAGATCGGGAAGGCGATCGTCGCCCGCGGCGGATGCATCGCCGCGGAACACGGGATCGGGCGGATCAAGCGGGGCTTCATGCCCCTGCAGTACAGCAGCGCCGAACTCGACACCATGCGGCGGATCAAGCGCTGCTTCGACCCGGAGTGGCGCTACAACGCCGGGGCCGTGATTGAACCAGGCGCCCCGCCCGGCGCGTTGCCGTCGTAGCGTTTGCAGCACCGCACGCGCGGCTACTTCTTCGTGGGCGCGACTTTGTAGACCGCGTCGGTCACGGGCTCGAGCCACTTGACCTCGCCCTCGTAAATCGTCAACTGCTCGATGGCTTCGTCGGGGGCGGCGCCGTGCCAGTGTTCAACCCCCGCCTTCGTGAACCAGGGCTGCCCCGGCGTCACTTCCATGACCTGACCGCCGCGGTCCTGCGTGCGGCCCTTGCCCTGCTCGGCCATCAAGAGCTGCCCGTGCGAGTGGCTGTGCCAGTTGGACCGGCTGCCGGCCGGGAACTTGAGCCGCAGGGTACGGATGGCTTTGGCATCCATCTGCGTGGGATTGCCGCCCATGAAATTGCTTTGCGCCGCAGGCGCCGCCGGCTGCGCCGACGCCGTCGACTCGAGCCCGCGGCCGAGCCCTCCCATCACCGCGGCAACGGCAACAACCGCTCCAAGAACCGTCACTCGCAACCGCGTACTCGGCATTTCGCTCATGGTAGCCTCCGTCCAAATGATGCCAGCGTCTCGTGACGACCCTGGCGCCGGCAGTATACTCGCGCGCATGTGGCGGGTCATGCGCGGCACGATCGTGACCGTGGGCGCCTGGGCGGTGCTGCTCGTGTGGAGCGCCGGGCCCGTGGGTGCGCAGAACGTTGCGGAGGGAGCGACCGGGGCGGCCCTGTATGCCGCTCGTTGTGCCGATTGCCACGGGGCCGACGCCACGGGCGTACGCGGGCCCGACCTGACGCGCTTGTGGGGTACCGGCGCCACCGACGACCGCGTGTTCCAGACCATTCGCCAGGGCGTGCCCGGCAGCATCATGCCGGCCACCACCGCCCCGGATGCCGAGGTGCGGGCGCTGGTGGCGTATCTGAAGTCGATCGGCACGGCCGCCGTCACCGTCGGCGCGCGCGGCTCGGCCATCAAGGGCGAACAGGCGTTCTGGACCACCTGCGGCGGCTGCCACCGGGTGGGCCAGCAAGGCGGACGCCTGGGTCCGGAGCTGACGCGCATCGGGGTGACGCAGTCGAGCGATGCCTTGCGCAGGGCCATTCGCCAGGCCAGCGCCGCCATCACCCCTGGCTATCAGTCGATGACGCTGGTGACCCGCGACGGCGCCACGATCCGCGGCTTGCGCAAGGCCGAAGACGCCTTCTCGGTGCAGCTGCTCGACACGCGTGAACGGCTGCAGGGCTACCGGAAGGCCGATTTTGCCAGCGTCACGAAAGACCGCCGGTCGCTCATGTCCGACTACGGCCCCGACCGTCTGCCCGATGCCGACCTCGACGACCTCGTCACCTTCCTCTCTACGCTCAAAGGATCCAAATGACGCGTCTTCCCGCAGTGGCCGTGGGTCTGGCCGTCGCCTCGGTGGCGGTCCTGGCGCAACAGGGCGGCACCGCCGGGCCGGGCGCCAGCGACCTGCTCGCGGGGCTGCGGCATCCCGAACGCTGGGTGACGTTTTCTGGCGACTACAGCGGACAGCGTCATAGCCCGCTCACGCAGATCGCCCCGGCCAACGCGCACCAGCTTGCCGCACAGTGGACCTTCCAGACCGGCACGGTCACGCGCGGACGAGGCTTCGAGGCCACGCCTCTGGCCTGGGACGGCGTGCTCTATGTGACGGGCTCGAACAACTTCGCCTGGGCGATCGACGGCCGCACCGGCCGTCCGTTCTGGCAGCATCGTCGCGACTTGCCCGCCGATCTCACCTACGGCGCATCGGCGCCGGTCAACCGCGGCTTCGGAATGCTGGGCGACCGGTTGTTCATGGTCACGCTCGATGCGCACCTGCTGGCGTTCGACCGCGCCACCGGCAGCGTGCTGTGGGACGTGGTGCTGGCCGACTACAAGGTGGGCTACGCGGCCACGCTGGCACCGCTGGTCGTCGACGACAAGGTGATCGTGGGCATCTCGGGCGGCGAGTACGCCACCCGCGGCTTCATCGATGCCTACGAGCCCGCGTCGGGGAAGCGCGTGTGGCGCCACTACACGGTGCCGGCCGCTGGCGAGCCGGGGAGCGATTCGTGGCCCGCGGGCACCGATGCCATCACGCGCGGCGGCGGCGCCACGTGGATGACCGGC
>JANORI010000238.1:0-5226 GCA_031415235.1 Acidobacteriota bacterium
TTCTCACGGAGCACGAAGTAGCCCTCGGTGGCCTTCACGGTGTTGGGCGGCAGGTCCACGCCGCCGGCGTTGGTCGCACCCATCAGGTGCAACACCTGGCGCAGCTTAGGCTCTTGCCCCTTGGGGTAGAAGTAGACGCCCAGTTCGACCTGGTCGGTGATGTCTTCACCGCCGTTGGAGTAGTGGATGTCCCACACGACCTTCGAGCCCGGCAGCATCAGCTTGCCGCTGCCCGGGCGCATCTTCTCGCCCTGCTTGCCGACGGCCCATTCCATGAACGTGCCCGGCAGCGGATTGCCGTTGGCGTCGGGCGGGTTGACGGCGAGCTCGTCCGTTTCGGTCTGCTGCAGACGCGCGATGGCGTGGTGCGTGATCTTGCGGCCCTTCACCGTCGTGGGCCGAATCTCGAGCGCGCGCACCCAGCGGGCTTCGGTGAGGCCCGTCGGCACAACCGGCTTCCACCACGCGTCGTTCGCGCCGGCCTTCTGCGTCCACGGCGCCGAGCGCACGATGAGATCCGGTTCGGCCTGCCCGAATTCCTTCGCGTAGTTCCAGCCCTGCTCGGACGGCCACTCGACCGGCGTGGGCATGTCCTTCATGGCGCCCTTGGGCGCGCCCGCGTCGACCCACTTCACGACGGTGTCGATTTCGGCGTCGCTCAGCGAGCGGTCGTTGGCGAACTCCTGGATGCCGATGGTCTTGTCGATGTGCCAGGGCGGCATCTGACGCGCGGCCACGCGCGTCTTGATCGATCGCGCCCACGGCCGCGACTGCTCGTAGGTCACAAGCGACATCGGCGCAATCGAATCAGCTCGATGGCACGCCTCGCACTTGGCCTGGAAGATGGGCGCGATATCTCTGGTGAAGGTCGGCGCAGCCGCCGGCGCTTGGGCCGCGGCGGTGCCGATGGCGGAGACGACCAGTCCAAGGGCTAGAACACCTGCGCGAATCCACAGACGGCTCATCGGTAGCGCTCCTTCGTAGACGTAAGGCGTTGAGTCGAAACGACAGGCCCGGCCGGTCGGCTGGGCGCCGATCGGCGGAACTATAGCACCGTGACGCGGGCATCGCGAGGGGAATCTCGGCTGGACCTGCACACGTCGGCGTGGGGCGTCGGAACACGTGGTCCAGTGAAGCCTGGGCTTGATCCGCTCTCTGTGGACGTCGCCTGAGCTACAGCGACGTCAGAAAGGCGCGCAGGGCCGTGCGCTGCGTCTCGCTGAGGCGCGCGTGCCTCAGCCGCGACGATTCGGCTTCGCCCGCGTGACGCGTAATCGCGTCGTCCACGGTGGCAGCCGACCCGTCATGCAGCAGCGGCCGCCGCAGGCGCAGGCCCCACAGCGCCGGCGTGCGAATCTCGCCGGGCTCCGCGGCGCCCTGGCGGATGCCGTCACCAGTGCCCACATCGTGCAGCAACAGGTCGGAGAAGAGTGGCACGGTCTGACGGTGGAGCAGCGGATTCGCGTTCGCACCGGTCTGCAGCGCAGGCACGTGGCAGGTGGCGCAGCCAATCGCGGTGAAGACCGCTTCGCCCTCGCTCACCACCCCGCCGCCCTGGCCGCGTGAGACCGGCGCCAGGAAGCGCATGAAGCTGGCGAAATTGTCGATGCCGCGCCGGCGCGTGCGCGGGTCGGCGACGTCCTCGGGATCGGGAATCGGGTCGCACACCCGCATCCGGGCCTCGTCGATGCCCACGGCGAGTTCCTCTGGAAACAAGGCGTTGGTGATGCCCATCTCGTTCCGGTAGGCATCCGCGCCGAACGCGAGCAACGTGGCGTGCTGCGCCTTCCAGCCGAAGCGTCCGACGCGCCGCTCGCCGGTGCCGCGGTCGGTGACTTCTGCCACGCGTCCGGTGACGCCGTCGCGGCCACGGGCTTGCTCGTTGGCGAGTTGCTGCAGGGTGTCGTCGTCGATGGCCTCGACCAGTCCAGCGCCGAAGAGCGGAATCGGCACGCGCCGGATGATCACGTTGGCCTCGACCGGAATCACCGGCTGGCAGGCGTGACCGGGTACCGAGAACAGGTGGAACAGCGATTCGCCCTCTGGCGCGACCGCTTCGAAGGCGCCGTCGTCGAGGCGCCGGCCGGCGCGCACTTCCGCCACGGCACTCACGCCGCCCACGGCCGGTACGTTGTGGCACGCGGCGCAGCTCGTGCCGTTGAAGGCGGGCCCGAGCCCCTCTTCGGCGGTCTCCACCTCGAGGAAGTCGTCGAGCCCGAGGCGGAACTCTTCGAACTCGCGCGGCGTGATGCCGGCCAGCGCGTCGCCGGGCTGCGTGACGCGCGTCTGCGTGGTGACCACCGCGGTCCACCAGCCGAGCGACAAGGCCGCGACGAGTGCCGGGTAGTAGCGGCGGACGCGAGCGTTCGTCATTGCTCGCCCTTGACAGCGTCTTCGGCCACGATCACGCCGCGCATGAACCCGTGGCCGGCGCCGCACAGCTTCGAACACTCGAAGGTATAACGTCCAGCCGCCTCGGGCGTGAACGACACCGTCGTCACGCCCCGGCCGCGCTTGGGGATCTCGATGTTCACGTGGGTGCCGAGGATGCGGAAGCCGTGGGCCGTGTCATCGCTGGTGAGGCGAATCGTGAGCTTCGTGCCCACGCGCGTCTTCACTTCCGACGGCGTGAAGCTGAAGCGCTCGGCGGCGATCTCGACGGTCTGTTCCGCAGGCGCGGGTTGCGCCTGCGCCGTCTGTTCCGTCTGGTCCGCCTGTTCTGCCATCAAGGACCGCGCCGACGCCGACACCGCGGCCAGAGCACACACGAGCAGCAGGATGCGCATGATCAAAACCACCATCCGAGGCCGATGTTGAAGGAACTGGGCGCTCTGATGATCGCGCTCCGGTTGCGTTGATGCACGTAGTCGACCTTGAGCGCGATGTCCGGCTCGGGCCAGTAGGTGGCCCCGAACGTCCAGAGGTCGCGATCGAATTCCTCGAGCGGCAGGTAGCCGGACGGCATGCGGAACTGCGTGTCGACTTTCTCGTGGCGCGCGAAGACGCCGACGTCGCCGTAGCGGGCGCCGGAGATCACGCGGTAGCTCGCTTCGAGGTAGCCACCGCGCAGCGCTCGGGCCACGTTGGGACTCACGCCGGTGTTGCGGAAGATCGCGTCGTTCAAGTCGCCGGCGCCCGCAATCGTGACGTGCGCGAGTTGGGCACGACCCTCGAACCGGTCGCGGGAGTAGCGCACATCGGCTTCGTAGATACGCACGGGCACGTCGAAGCGCGGACGGAACTCGAAGCCGGAGGCGCCCGCCCACAGGCTCGCCCCCGCGGTGAGGCCGCGGATGCCGACGTACTCGAGGCGCCCGGTGGCAGCGGCACGGCCGATGTTGGTGCGGCTGCCTTTCTGACGCCCGTTGCGCAGGCCTTCTTCGGCGCTGAACTCGGCAGCGTTCAGTGGCGCCGTGAGAAAGGCGCGATAGCGCCAGCCACGCCCGACCTCGCCGTGCGCGCCGACGCCGACCTCGAACCACGTCGTGGGGATGATCACTGTCTCGACCAGCGGTCGTTCCACGCCGTAGTAGACCGGCGGCTCGTGACGCTCGTTGATGATGCCCACCGGCATGAGCAGCATGCCGGCGCGCAGGTTGAAGCTGCGCGACAGCAGGAAGTCGAGGTAGGCCTGCTCGAGTTCGAGCTCCCCGGCTTCCTCGAGACCCTCCACGAACGCGTTCTCGAGTTCCAGCTCGCTCACGAAGCGGATGCGGTCCGAGAACTGATGGGTGACGAGCAGCACGAAGCGGTGGAAGTCGAGCTGGCCGTCTTCCTGGCGCGTCTTGTTGTAGTGGAAGTCCATGTAGCCGGACAGGCCCGTGGACGAACTCGGCGGCGGGGCGGCTGGCGGCGGGGTGTCCTGGGCGCGCGCCGGGAGCGTCGCGAGGAGCACGCCGGCGACGGCGAGCGCGATTCCGAGCCTCTTCAACTCAAAACAATAATTTTGATTACTCAAAACTCGACTATCAGACACCGGGTCGAGGCGGATGTCAAGCCCACCACCCGCGGCGCCGGCGACGAGTCCTCCTCGGCGGCCGTGTACCTTACAGGTCGAAGTCCGGCGCTACTTCTTGCGGCGGAGGTAGGTCACGTGCGTCACGCCCGTGATCTTGCCCTCTTTGTCGAGGCGGACGTACTCGTTGCTGATCGTGTTGTTGTCTTCCGACAACGTGTTGATCACGACCTGGTAGACCATGCCGTCGCGCTTGTTCAGGATGCGGATGCTCTTCGCGCTGCCGTTGATGAGTTCGACGGCCGTCTCGGAGCCGGGCTGACCTTTGACGGGACGGAACTTGCCGTCAAAGAGCGTCTCGTAGCTCCAGTCGTCACTCGGCTTGCTCGGGTTGCTCACGGTGAGCTTGCTGCCGCCTTTTTCGAAGGGGGATCGACCGCCAGGTCGGCCACCTCATCGACCAGCGCGCTATGGGCCGGCCGTGGTGCGCGCGCTGCGTGTGGTCTGGACGGCGGCGGGGTATCCGTGGTCACGCCGGTCAAAGGACGACAATGCGCACATCGAGCAGAAGAACTGGACCCACGTCCGTACGCGGATGGGCTACGTGCGCTACGATTCGCCCGCCGCGCCCACGGCCATGAATGCGGTGTATGCCGACTTGCGGCTGCTGCAGCACCTCATTCCTGCCCTCGGTGAAGCTCCAGCGGAAAGAGCGTCTCGGCGCCCGTCTCCGCCGCACCTACGACGCGCCGCAGACACCGGTCGACCGCGTCCGCGCCTGCCTCCAGACCGATCCGGCGAAGGTCGTGCCTCGTAGTCGGGCGCGCAGTTCCCGCGCCTCGCGCTCGCCCTGCTCGGTGAGCGGAATATCAGTGCGGTCTGTGTGCTGACCGCTGATTGTCCAGGCCGTCTCGCCGTGCCGCGGACGACATACATCTTCGGAAGGGCGCGGGGTGGGTCCGCTACCTTTCCATCATCACTGATCGTCACAGCCAACCCCTCGTAAATCCCGCCCGCCGCAGTCCCGTCACGATGTACGGGCACTCGCGCATCAGCCCCCAGAGCAAACCCGACCGGTAGTTTTCGCACATCAGCACGACCGGACCGAGGTTGATCCCGTAGTGGTACGGCGAGGTCCAGCCGGTGCCTGCATCGGTCTCGTGCGGAAAGGTCAGATTGAAGCTGCACCGGAGGCAATACTCACCTGTTACTTGTGGATAGACGTCTTGGAAATGCTGCACCGTCGGCAGCACGATCTCCGGGGCGAACGG
>JANORI010000239.1:0-2239 GCA_031415235.1 Acidobacteriota bacterium
CGCGAGCGAGACTCTCGATGTCACCGGCACGATACCGGGATGTGCGTCGCCAACCCGGTGGGCGGCACCCGCCACGACAAGCCGGGCGTATACTTGATCGAAGTCCATCATGCCCACGAAAAGCATCGTCGTTCCGGACGCGATTTACGACCGCGTGCAGGAGGTTGCCGCCGCCGAGGGTACTACCGTGGAGAAACTCGCCACGAAGGCCCTCGAGCGGGACCTCGCTCGTCGCTGGCTGGACCGCATCGGACGGGAGGGAGACCTGCGACGCGGCAACATGACCGATGCTGAAGCCGAGGCCCTCGTCGAGCGGGCCGTGCAGGGGTCTCGGACACGGTCGTGAAGCGGGTCGTCGCTGACACGAACGTCCTCGTCAGCGCACTGCAGTTCGGAGGCAAGCCGAAGCAGTTACTCGATCTGGCCACTGACGGTCAGGTCGATCTTGTCATCTCTGGAGCCATCATGACGGAGACCCTTCGTGTCCTCGGGGACAAGTTCGACCGGGCACCTGAGTGGCTTGTGGAAGCCGACCGGCAGCTACGTGTCATCACCCGGCTCGTCGAGCCGACCGAGAGCATTCACGCAATCGAAGCTGACCCGACGGACGACCGGATTCTGGAGTGCGCTGTCACGGCGGAAGCCGAGGCGATCCTGAGCGGCGACACCCACCTTCTGCGTCTTGGCAGCTTCCGAGGAATTCCGATCCAACGCGTCGCTGAGTTCCTCAGCGGCCTTCAGGATTAGGGCCGAGACTGAGCCTACCGCTGGTGCACGTCGCGGCGCGTAGACGTGATGCGATTCAGCGCGAGGGTCTCGTTCCGGCTCGTCACTGCTAGCTTAGCTACTCCTTCCAGACTCCCGCCGCGAGCGGCAGGTCGTTCAGCTCCGCCCTTGCCTCCCGCCAGTTCGGGTAGCACTTGTCGAGCAGCGCCAGAAACCGGGCTCCGTGCGAGGGCTCGATGAGGTGCGCCATCTCGTGGACGACCACGTACTCCAGTAAATCCTTCGGCTTCTTGACCAGTTCCGTGTTCAGCCGGATGTTCCCTGCCCGGTGATTGCACGCTCCCCACTTGGTCTTCATCCGCTGCAGGAAGTACGCGTGAACAGTCACGCCGAGACGGCGCTCCCACTTGGCGACGAGCGGCGGCACGGCCGCGTGCAGCAGCGACTTGTGCCACTCGTGCATCACCTCGTCCCGTTTCGCGCGCGTGCTGCCGGGGCGAAGGATCAGCGTGATGGTCCGGTGGCCCAGACTCACGGCAGGCCGAGCATCGGCCTCCTTGACGGTGAGCAGGTACCGCCGTCCCCACAGGTAGTGACTTTCGCGGCTCACGAACCGCCGCGGCGTCTCGCGAGCCTGTGAGCGCAGCTTGGTCTGCTGCTGCCGGATCCAGAACACCTTCGAGGCGGCGTAGGCTCGGGCAACCTCGGGTCGCGTGTCCAGAGGTGCCACAAGCGTCACACGCCCCGCCGGCGGGTGCACCGAGAGATGGACGTGTTTGACGGCCTTCCGCGTCAGGGCCACCGCAATGTCGCCGAGCCTGAACGTCTGGCTCACTGGTAGCCCGCCTGATTCTTCAGCAGCTCGAACAGCTCCAGTGTCGCCTCGCGGTTGCGTTTCATCAGCGGGAACAGCACGTTGAGCACCTGGGCCTCACGCGGGGGGTCGCCCTTCCATCCGGCCGGAGCACGTTCCCGCATCGTCCTATCGATCTCCAGCGCCAGGGCGATGTCCGGGTCCGCATCGTCAGGGCGCTCGGCGGCCATCGACGCCCCGCCCATGCCGGCCGCGAGAATGCGCGGCAGGTTCCGGTAGATCACCAGAGCCTCCCGGCGGCCGTGCAGGGCCGCGGGCACGCCGTCGAGGCCGCCCTTGGCCACGAGCTGGCGAGCCAGCGCCTCCGCTTTGCGAAGGAACTCTTCGTACGCGGCGGCCTCATCCCGTCCCTGCTTGATCAAGTCGTCGAGCAGCAGAGACATCTGCGCGTAGAACCGCGGGTCGGTGAGCTGCTCGCGGATGATGGTCTTGCGGATGTTGTTGATGATCCCCTCGGCAATCGCGTTCTTCGAGAGGCGCCCCTTCTCGTTGAGGCTGCGGGCAATGGCGTCGTGGATGCCCGTCTGCACGATCAGCTCGGTGAGGGACATGTCGCCCAGCTCGCCAAGGTTCTTCGCCGGTTCGGCCTGCACGTAGGTGTTGAGCAGGTGCCGCATGTCGGCCTCGTACGGCTTGATG
>JANORI010000240.1:0-6221 GCA_031415235.1 Acidobacteriota bacterium
CCACGCCAAGGAGCGGGACGTGGCCGCGGGAGGTGGAATGGGACGCAGGCGCAGACACGGGGTGCCCGCAATTGTAGTCGGCGCCGCCCGTTCGCCTTGACTCACGAGGTCGGGGCCCGTAGCCTACGCCCGACCATGAGACACCTTCCCGTTGTTGTTCTTGCCATCGCGGTCTCGGGACTGCTCGGCGCCACCGTGGGTTCGCAGGCGCCACCTGCGCCCTCCCGCGCGCCGCGCACTGCGGGGCGCGCCCCGGCACTCGCCGCAGTCGTGGACGTCCCGGTGAGCGAAGGCACCTCGATGTCGGTGGCCGTCGCGCCCGACGGGCGCCGGCTGGCCATCGACCTGCAGGGCAGCATCTGGGTCGTGCCGGCGTCCGGCGGCCCGGCCACGCGCATCACCGACGTCTTCAACGACGCGCGCCAGCCCGCGTGGTCGCCCGACGGCAGCACGATTGCGTTCTTTGCGTATCGCGACGGCGGCTACGACCTGTGGGCCATCGCCCCCGACGGCACCAACCAGCGCACGCTCACCGCGGGCGCCTTCGATGACCGCGAGCCGGCCTGGTCGCACGACGGGCGGCGCATCGCCTTCTCGTCCGATCGCGGCGACCCGCTCGGCAGCAGCTACAACATCTGGACGCTCGATGTCGCCACGGGCGCACTCGTACAGCTCACGACACACGCCGCCGAAGACTCGATGCCGAGCTGGTCGGGTAATGACGCCGACATCAGCTTCGTGTCGACTCGCGACGGCGGACGTCACGTCTGGGCGGTGCCCGCGGCGGGCGGCCAGGAGCGCCAGGTCGCGACGTCCACAGGTGTTGTCGATGCCGCCGAGTGGGCGCCGGGAGGCCAGATTGTTGCGCACGTCGTGCAGGGCACTTCGAGCCGGCTGGAGGTCGGCGGCAAGGATCTCACCGGCGCCGAGAACGTCTTCCCCTTCCGACCGAGCTGGGTGAACGCGACGGAGTTCTACTACACGGCCGACGGGAAGATCCGGCGTCGCGCGTTAGGCGCCACGACGTTCACCGATGTGCCCTTCACCGCCACGCTGCAGGCGATCGCCGCCCGCGGCACGTACACCCGCGCGACCCGCGACTTCGACTCGCGCACGCCGCGCAAGGCGCTCGGCCTCGTGCGTCCAGTGATCTCACCTGACGGCACGAAGGTCGCGTTTGCCGCCGTGGGCGACATCTGGGTGATGCCGGTCGGCGGCGCGCCCGTGAATCTCACGCAGGATCGTTTCCTCGACACCGATCCTGCCTGGTCACCCGACGGCACCAGGCTCGTCTACTCGTCCGACAAGGGTGGCCGACAGTTGCAGCTCTGGATCCGGGACATGGCGACGGGTCAAGAGCGGCAGCTCACGAGCATGACGCACCAGCCGCAGGGCGCGACCTGGTCGAATGACGGGACAAAGATTGCGTTCTTCGACGTGGACGGCATGTGGCGTCGGGCGCAGGTGTCGGTCGTGGACGTCGCCTCGGGCACGGTCACGCGCATCCACGACGCGCTCTTCTCGCCTGGCACGCCGACCTGGTCACCCGACGGCCGGCGCGTGGCCGTGGCGATGGTCTCGAGCTACTCGACGCGCTACCGTGAAGGCACCAACCAGGTGCTGACCATGTCGGCTACCGGAGGCGGAGGTGACGACCGGTGGTTCGTGCCGGACGCGAATCTCTCGATCGACTCCCGCGGTGGCGGCGGCGTGGTGTGGTCGCCCGATGGCACCAAGATGGCCGGTATCTACGAGGGCCTGCTCAAGGTCTGGCCGGTCTCGAAGACCGGTGAGCCACTCGGCCCGCCGCGGCGCGTCACGACCGAGATGGCGCACTCGCCCAGTTGGACCGGTGACTCGAAACGGCTGCTCTATCAATCGATGGACCAGCTCCGGATCGTGAATATCGAGACGGGCGAGACGACCGACGTGCCCCTGACGCTCACGTGGACCCCCGCGGTGCCCACGGGCCGCATGACGCTGCGGGTGGGCGCGCTCGTCGACGGCATGGCCGACACGGCGCGCGAGCACATCGACATCGTGATCGAGGGCAACCGCATCCGCAGCATCGCGCCGGCCCGGGCGGGACGTCCAGCCGGCACCTTCGTCGATGCCTCGAACCTCACCGCGATGCCGGGACTCAACGAGTTCCATTCGCATCTGCAGAAGGATTTCGGCGAGGCGCAAGGCCGCGCCTGGCTTGCCTTCGGCGTCACCACGGTGCGCAGTCCGGGTAACACGCCCTACGAAGCCGTGGAAGACAAGGAAGCCAACGAAGCCGGTGTGCGCATCGGGCCCCGCGTCTACGGCACTGGCTATCTGATGGAATGGCAGCGCGTCTACTACAAGATGGGCGTGGCGATCTCGAGTGTCGCGCACCTGGAGATGGAATTGCAGCGCGCGAAGGTGCTGCAGCACGATCTCCTCAAGAGCTACGTGCGGCTGCCCGACCTGCAGCAGAAGCGGATGGTGGAGTTCGCGCATTCGATCGGCGTGCCCGTCGCCACGCACGAGATCTTCCCGGCCGCCCTCGTGGGCGTGGACAACACCGAACACACCGCCGCCACGAGCCGGCGCGGCTACTCGCCCAAGCAGGCGCCGAACCAGCGCGCCTATGAGGACGTGGTGCGGCTCTTCGGGCAGAGCCAACGCTACTGGTGCCCGATGATGTCAGGCGGCGGCGCGCGTCGGTTGCTCGAGGGCGCGCCCACGCTGCGCGACGACCCGCGGTTCCAGCTCTACCCGCAGTGGATGCAGCAGCAGGTGCGCACTCCCGGCCAGGGCGGGGCGCCAGGCGGCGGCGCCGACAGCCCCGGCAACGACCAGATGCTGATGGACATCTTCAAGGCCGGCGGCAAGGTCGTTGCGGGCACCGACACGCCGAACGCGTTCAACCTGCACGGCGAGTTGAACGCCTACGTGAAGGCCGGCATGACACCCTATCAAGCGCTGCGCGCGGCCACGGTCACGCCGGCCGAGGCGCTGAATCTCGACGCCGGCGCGATTCTGCCGGGCAAGCTGGCCGACATCGTGCTCGTCGAGGGTAACCCGCTGCAGGACATCGGTGCCGCGTTGAACGTGCGGCGCGTCATCGCCAATGGGCGTAGCTACACGCTCGACGAGCTGCTGAAGGGCCGCCAGCCGTAGCGAGTGTTCGTCCCGTCGGCGGCGACTCCTGCCCGCCGGCGGCCGCCGACCACGACCGGGCAAAGGAAAGGCCCGGTGATGTCGCCATCACCGGGCCTTGATACTGTGGTCGGGGCGAGAGGATTCGAACCTCCGACCCCTCGGACCCGAACCGAGTGCTCTACCAGGCTGAGCCACGCCCCGACGCGGACGCGATCATACCCCAGAACCGCCGCATGGCACCAATTCGCGGTGCTGGGCCGCGCCGCCCGTCGGTGCGCTAGTCAGGGGTGACGACCTGGCCCAACCAGGCCGGCGCGCCCGTGTGGGCTGTCATGTCGGGCTGCAGCGGCGTCACCGACACGTAGCCCTCGCGGCACGTCTGGTAGTCACTGCGGTCGTGGGAGTGCCAGTCGTCCTCCCCTTCCTCGATCCAGAAATAGCGCTGCCCGCGCGGGTCGATGCGCTCTGCGATCGTCGTGACGTGATTCCGCTTGCCCTGCACCGTGAGGCGGATACCCTTGGGGACGCCGCGTGGCACGTTCACGTTCAGGAACACGCGCTCGGGCAGGCCCTCGCGCAGCACGTGCACGGCCATGTCATGGGCCACGGCGGCCGACGGCCCGAAGTCGAACGTCCAGTCGCGCGCGCGCATGAGCGACACGGCCATGGCCGGCGCGCCGAGCAGGGCCGCTTCGAGCGCGCCCGAGACGGTACCCGAGTAGGTCACGTCGTCGCCCAGGTTCCAGCCGGTGTTGATGCCCGACACCACCAGGTCAGGCATCTGGCCGTTGAGCAGGACGCCCACGGCAATGTTCACGCAGTCGGTCGGGGTGCCGTCGACGGCGTAGATGTCGGGGCCGAAGGTTTCGAGGCGCAGGGGCCGGCGCAGCGTGAGCGCGTGGCCGATGGCGCTCGATTCCTGGTGCGGGGCCACGACGATCACGTCGCCAAGGGGCCGCATGGCGTCGGCCAGGGCCTTGATACCGGGGGCGTGCACGCCGTCGTCGTTGGTGACAAGAATCTTGGGCATCTGAACTGGCGATCTTAGCATCCGGCCCCGCGACCGGCCGCGATGGTCTATCATCCGCCCATGGCATGGTGGATATGGCTGGCGGGCGGATTGGCGTTGCTCGCGGTGGAACTGGCCACCCCGAGCGGCTTCTTCGTGATGTTCTTCGGCGTTGGGGCCATGCTGACGGGCCTGGCGGCCGCGGTTGGCGTCGTCACTGGGCCGGTGGCGCAGTGGACGTTGTTCACGGTGGCCTCGGTGTTGTCGCTCCTGCTCTTCCGCGGCAAGATCCAGTCGCGCGTCGAGCACTCCGGACCCCTCCTGCCAGTGGATTCCCTGGTGGGCGACATCGCGTTTCCGGCCGAGGCGATCGCGCCGGGCGCCGTGGGACGAGTGGAACTCCGCGGCACCTCCTGGGATGCTCGCAACGAAGGTGACACGCCGCTCGGCGCGAATCAGCGCTGCCGGGTCACGCGCGTGTCGGGTCTGCAACTCGGCGTCGTCGCCGAATAACCACGAAAGAGGCGCGTCTCATGGAAGGCGGATTCATCGTCATCGTGCTCATCGCGGTCATGGCGCTCATCGTGATCGCCAAGACCGCTATCGTCGTTCCGCAGCAGAGCGCCTTCGTCGTGGAGCGCCTCGGCCGCTACTCCGGTACGCTCGATGCGGGCTTTCACATCCTGTTGCCCTTTGTCGATGTGATCCGCTACCGGCACTCGCTGAAGGAAGTGGCCATCGACATTCCTGCGCAGGTCTGCATCACGCGCGACAACGTGCAGGTGCACGTCGACGGCGTGCTCTACCTGAAGATTCTGAACCCCGAGCGCGCATCGTACGGCATCCACGACTACCTGTTTGCCATCTCGCAGCTGGCGCAGACGACCCTCCGGTCGGAGATGGGCAAGATCGACCTCGACCGCACGTTCGAGGAACGCACCAACATCAATATCGCGCTCGTGACCGAACTCGACAAGGCCAGCGAGGCCTGGGGCGTGAAGGTGCTGCGCTACGAGATCAAGAACATCACGCCGCCGGCCGACATCCTGGCCGCGATGGAGAAGCAGATGCGGGCCGAGCGTGAGAAGCGGGCCGTGATTCTGACCTCCGAAGGTCAGCGCGACGCGGCGGTGAACAACGCCGAGGGCGAAAAGCAGCAGACCATCAAGGCCTCGGAAGCCCGCAAGCAGCAGCAGATCAACGAATCCGAAGGTCAGGCCGCTGCCATTCTCGCCGTGGCCACTGCCACCGCCGAAGGCATCAAACGCGTGGCCGAAGCCACACAGGCCCCCGGCGGGCAGGAAGCCATTCAGCTGCGCGTGGCCGAGCAGTACATCGCGGAGTTCGGCAAGGTCATCAACAATGCCGATACGATCATCCTGCCGTCGAACCTGTCGGACGTGGCCTCGATGATCACGACCGCGATGTCGGTCGTGAGCCAGCACACGCCCGCCGCGCAGGTCAAGCGGTAGCGCCGTCGGGCGGCACCCCACCAGGTGCGAGCACTAGCCGCTCGCACCTGGCCTCTCTAGCCCCTAGTCAGGGCACGTAGGCGACACAGTCGATCTCGACCCGCAGGCCCTTCCCCGGGAGCTTGGCGGCCTGAATCGTCGTGCGCGCGGGCCGGTGGTCGCCGAACATCCGCTGGTAGACCGTGTTCATGTCCTGGAAGTCGTCCATGTCCACCAGGAAGACGCCGCAGCGCAGCACGTGCTGCAGGTCGGATCCGGCCGCCTTCAAGATCGCCTCGAGGTTCTCGAGACACTGCTCGGTCTGGAGCGTGGCCGTATGGCCCGCCAGTTCGCCGGTGGCCGGGTCGGTGGCGCCTTGGCCCGACACGAAGACCAGGCGTTCGAAGCCCATGCCGGGGGAGTACGGCCCCAAAGGCTTGGTCAGGTTGGCGGCGTGGACGGGACGATGCGACGGCTGGGACATGACGCTCCTTGTGAGCGGCGGGCGCGTGCGGCACCCGACCGGCCTGTTATTGTAGCCGCGTGCCCCGTTTCAAGCTGACCGTCGAGTATGCCGGCACCCGCTACAGCGGGTGGCAGAAACAGAAGAACGCCCGCACCGTGCAGGGCGA
>JANORI010000241.1:0-6395 GCA_031415235.1 Acidobacteriota bacterium
GTCCACCGTCGAATCAGCCAGGCGCGGCTCCCCCGCCGACATCGCGACCACTTCCCGGTCGCGCGTCATGCGCGGCTCCCCGACGCCCACGCTGAACACCGGCACGGTCACGGCGGCCGCGGCATCGCGCGACGAGGTGTCACCGCCATCGGAGACCACGACGATGCCGCTCAGCGTGCGGCCGCGGTAATGATCGGTCACGGCCCTCAATGCACCGGTCAGATCGGAGCGGCCAGCCGAGGCCTGCATGTCGTCCAGCTCGGCGCGGGCCACTCCGTCGCCAAATGCCCACACCTCGGTCCGGAACGTCCCTTCGAGCGCCGCGACGAGCGCGGAGGCCGCACTCCGGGCGCGCTGCATGCGGGCCGGACCTGCGGCATCGGCCACGCGCATGCTGCGCGAGACGTCCACGAGGATCGGCACGATCCGGTTGCGGGCTGCCGACGCCGGCAGCACGCGCACCGGCCGCAACACGGCCGCGACGAGCAGCAGCAGGATGAGCGCGCGCAGCGCCATGAGGCCAGCCCGTGCCCGTGTGGGCACGCGCGCGGCGGCATACGTGAAGACGGCAAGACCGATCGCGCCGCCACACGCGAGCACGTAGCCCCACCACGGCAGTGCGACGGCAAAACGCATTGCCGCTATCGCTCCGGCCGGCGTGGCGTGGCCAGCGACCGATAGTATTTCTCGACCAAACGCCGGTAGTCGTCGGGCACGGCGTCAGAGGCGCCCGCGCCAAGACGGTCCCTGGTTTCCTGCTGGCGCAATTCGTCCGACATGCTGCGCTCCACCTTCTCGAGCGCCAGCTGCAGGTTCTGCTTCAGTGACTCCCAGCGCGCGAAGTCCTGCTTGAACGCCTCGGTGCCGGGCGCCGACACGCTCGGCTGCCAGTCCTCCGGAGTCGACGGCCCGCGCATATCGGGAGCCGCGCGGCCCATCGATTCGACCTGCTCGCGCGCCTCGCGCATCTGCTCGGCCACCTGCCGCTGCAGCCGCGCGATCTCGGCGTTGGCCGCCGCGCTGTCGCCGCGCTCGCCCGACTGACCGGGCTGGGCCTGACGCAGCTGGCCGTGCTGATCGCGCCCGCCGCGGGCGTTCTGGCCACGCGCATTCAGTTGCTCGAGCGATCGTTCTACGCCCTCGAGCCGTTCACGCAACTGCTTGGCCTGCGACAACGTGTCCGACAGCCGCCCCGACGCCGGGTCGCCCGACCGCCCTTTGACGAGGCGATCGGCGACGCGGTCGAGCGTGCGGGCCGCGTTTGCGCCGATGGCGGCAGCGGCCGTGGCATCCCTGGGCCCTGCGCCCTCCGTCTTCGACCGAGGCGCCCCGGGCCGCTCGGATGCAGACGCGCCGGCCGGCGCGCCCTTCGATGCCGTGGCGGCTGCGTCCTTCAACGTGCGCGCCGCCTCGCGCATCTGCTCGGCGACCTTGCCCGATTCGAGCTCGCGACCCGCCTGGTCAAGGGCCGACCGGCCCTCGCTGCCCCGAGCCTGACGCGACAGGTCACGCAGCTGCTGGCCCAGGCGCTCGGTGCGCGACGCGAGCCGGTCCTGCTCGGCGGCCAACTGCCGGCCCCGCGCGCCCGTGTCGCCCGACGCCCCCAGGCGCTGCATCTCGGCAGAAAGCCGGCGTTCGGCGTCGGCGAGCTGCCGGGCTTCAGTCTGCAGGTCACCCACCCGCCGCTGCAAGTCGTCGGCGGTCGACCCGCGCAGCGCTTCTTCCGCGCGACGGATGCGTTCAACAGCGCGGGCGGCGCTCTCGCTAGCCTTGGCCGGATCCTGCTGCTGCAGTCCAGAGGTCGCCTGCCGCATGTCGGCGGCGGCTTCCTGCATCGCCTCCTGTTCCGATTGCGGCGAGCCCACCGCAGACGCCTGGCCTCCACCGGCGCGTTGGCCGGCTTGCCCCGGCTGACCGCCCTGCTGGCCTTGCTGTGTGCCTTGCTGCCCTTGCTGACCGGACGGCGGCTGGCCCTCGCGCTGGCCCGCGGCCTGGGACTGCGACGACGGCTCGCGTCGCTCGGCGTCGCCGTCGCGGCTCTTGGGCATCTCGCGGGCCAGCTGCTCGAGCTGACGGCGCAGTGCTTCCTGGTCACGCGTCAGCTTCTCGAGCCGACGCTTCAACGCCTCGGCCTCGAGCGCCTGCTGGTTGCGGGCCAGATCCTGCTGCTCGCGGCTGAGCGCCTCCTGACGACGCGCCAGTTCCCGGAGCTTGGCGAGCGGATCCTCTTCCTTGCGATCATCCTGCCGCGTCTCGGACGACGCCGGTGTCTCGTAGTTGGTCTGCTGTTGCTTGCGCAGCTCCTGGTCAAACAGCGCCGATAGATCGGGCGTGCTGCGGTTGCCACTGCCACCGCCGCCTTGCTGGCGCGCCACCTGACGGCGGCGCGCGTCGGCTTCGGCGCGCAGGAGCTGGTTGAGCGCCTCCCTTTCGTGCGGCAGCGCCGTCGTCGGCTGCAGCCGGTCGAGCTCCGCCGCCGCCCGCCGCATCGCCTCGATCGCCAGGCCCATCGTGTCGTCGCCGACGTCGTTGGCCGTCGCGGGCCCACGGCGCCGCCGCGGAGGCCCTCCGGCGGCCTGCAGCTGGTTCCCCGCCTCTTTGGCGGCGCGCTGCTCGAGCGCACGTTGCGCCGCGGCCAACGCTTTGATATCGGTGGCTGACCCGGCGCGGCTCGCGCGCCGTCCTCGGCTGTCGAGCTTCCAGGTGGCCACGACGATTTCCTTTTGCGCCGCGGCAAGATCCTGCACGCCCTGCGACTGCGCGCCGGCGGCCATGGCCTGACTCTGCGCCGCGACGAACTCGTCGTTGAACGCCTTCACTTCCAGAAAGAAGATGTCGCTGCGCGACTCCGACGATGGCTTGCCGCGGCCAACGTCGCGCGCCCGCACGTAGTAGGTCACGAAATCGCCGGGCGCGACGTCGAGATCCTCGAGAAACAGCGTGTGCCGGCCGTTCACGGTGAGGCCATCGCGCGGGCCCGGAAACGGCACGACCACTTCGGCATCGCCTGGCTTCTGCAGCACGAGGTCGAAGCTGCGTACGCCGAAATCGTCATCGGCGCGCGCCTCGATCAGCACCTCTTCAAGTGGCGTCACCTGCCGGTCGCCAGCCGGACGCACGACGCGGACGTCGGGCGGGCGGTCGAGTAGTGTACGAATGAAATACTCGGTGTCGCCTGCGGTTTCGACGCCGTCGTCTTCCACCAGTGCCACGCGGTACGAACCGTCGGCGCCCACGTGCAGGTCGCCCGACGACAGGCGGCCATCGACGCCCAGCGGCACACGGGTGCCGTCACCGAGCACGAGGGCGCTGGCCTGCACGGCGCGATCGGCGGTGACCGTGAGCCGCACCGTCGTGCCCTCGGGCGCATAGATATCGCCGCCGTCTTCCTCCCGGCGCGGCGCGAGTTTCAACGCGGGCGGAAAGGCGTAGTCGAGGTCGATCTGTTCCACCGTAGGCGGATGCACGACAGTGACCGTGAATTCGTCCGAGCGCAGTCCTCCGGCGCGTACGCGATACGTGAACGAGACGGACAGATCGGGTAGCGTCATCGCGAACCCGCCCTCGTCCGCGGGGGTCATTGGCACCGGCGCCGCGTCGGGACCCTCGCCCGCCACGAAGCTCGGCGTGAGCGGCGCGGCACCGCCGAGCACGCGCGCCACGATCGTGACCGAGCCACCGGCGCGCACGCGCACGTTGCCTGGTTCGACGCGAATCTGGAACTGCGACGGCACGACGTAGGCAGCGGCCACGCGCGCGGCATCCGTGGCGGGCCCCGCAAAGAAGCCGACCGCCAGGGCGAGCGCGGCCGCGGCTCCGAGCGCCGTGCGACCTGCGTAGGCGAGATCGACCTGAGCCACGACGCGGTCGGCGCCGCCAGCCGACACGGCGCGCATGGCGGACGCGGCCAGCCGATCGGCCATCGCCGGCACGTGCTCGGCGCGCGCGGCGTAGTCGACGGCCGTGACGACGACGTCGTCGAGCCCGCCGAAGCGTTCCTCGACCAGTCGCGCAAGCCGGAGGTCGGTGGACCAGACGCGGGCAGCCCGCAGCGCCACGACCAGCGCACTCGTGGCGACGAGTGCACCAAGTGCCACGACGAGCACGAATGCCCCACCGGTGGGGGCCACGACGGCCAGCGCGCCCCGCGTCGCAGCCAGCGCCAGCGCGGCCGCCACAGCGCCCGTGGTCCATCCCCGGCGCCAGGCAAGCGCCGACCGCCGACCAGAGACGTCGGCAAGAAATACCCGGAGCGTGGAGAGCTCGTCGCCCATCTGACCCGCTTTCGCTATCCTACCTTGGGTTCAGGGCCCCCTCCGGCGCGCGTCACGCGACCCACCAGACTCTCGACCACGAGCACGCCGAGCATCACCAACAGCCCTAGCTGCCACAGCCGTTGCTGCGCTTCCTGCGCGCGGGCCTCCTCGAGCGGCGGCGCCCCGCGCGGATTCGCCACCCTCGTCAGACTCGCCGTGAACTCCTCAGCCGACATCGCCGCCGGATCGCTCTCGGCCGGGTTCACGTTCACGACGACGGTGCGCTCGGCGCGGCCCTCCCCGGCAGCCACCAGGTGCGGGCCGGGCAGGGCGGGCACGCCAGGCGGTACCGCTGGCAAGACGAAGGCCGACGTGGTGACGGCGCCGCGCGTGAGGTAGCGCGCCGTCTCGACCATGAACGGCGCGAAGCTTGGCTGCACCGGGAACCGGTTCCAGCGGTTGTCGAGATCGGACGCGAAGACCAGGAGCGTACCGCGCCCGACCTCACGTTCGCCAAGCGCGAGCGCGCCACCGGCAAACCGCGCCAGCACGGTCCAGCCCGACTCATCGAGGATGCGCCGGTACTGTGCGATCGAGACGCGCCCCAGCGATGAGGCGGGGCCGGCCAGCCGGCGCAACACGGGATGCCGACCGTCGGCGGCCACAATCGCCGCCTCGTCGCCGGCCGCGGTGACGGGTTCGGGCGCCAGACGCACGGCCACGCCCAACGCGTCGGTCAGGCTCGCCAGGTCCACGTCGGGCCCGAGCGACAGGAACACGCGTCCGCCGTCGCGCAGGTATGACGCCAGTCGAGCTCGTCCCCCGCGATCGAGCGTGCGAGTGCCGACGACGAAGATGGCGGCCGGCAGTTCGCCTGACGGCGCAGCGTTGAAGCGCCGGCCGTCGATGACCGAGACGCGCGTCGCCGCGTCGTCCTCCGCTTCGAGCGCGCGCTGGACGTAGAGACCCGTGCGGGCGGACTCGGGCGGATCGGCCGTGAGCACCAGCAGCGTGCGCGGCCGGTCGGGTTCGAGATGCAGATAGCGCGTGTTGTCGGCGGTCGGGCCCTCGGCGTCATCGATCGCGACCTCTGCCACACCCGTCGCCGGTAGTGGACCGGCAAAGGACACGTCGGCCGACGCAAACGCCGCCAGCTCGGCGCGCGCCCGGCGCACGTCGGCGCCCCCAACGCGCAGGCGGGCGGTGACCACGCGTGGCCCCGGCGCATAGCTCTGCACCACCGCCGTCGCGCCCTCGCCCTCGCGCGCCAACGCCGTGACGGCGAGGTTGGAGGGCGCAGGCGGCACCGCCGAGATCGACACGTCCACGCCGTCAGGCACGCTGGCGGCCGCGCCGCCGGCCATGCCGCTCTGCTGCAGGTCTGTCACTACGACGATCCGCCCTCCCGCGGTGCCGAGGGCATCGGCGGCCGCGCCGATGGCCGCGGCGAAACGGGTGCCGCCCGGCCCTGGTTCGAGCGCCTCGAGAAACGCCCGCGCCGCGGCCCGGTTCGCCGTGGGCGCCACGGCCACGTTGCCGCGGTCGTCGAACGTGACAACGCCGACGAGATGGCCCACCGGCGCGGCGTCGATGGCCGCTACGGCCGCGCGTGTCGCCGCGCTCCAGGTCGCTGGACCCGACATGCTGAGCGACGTGTCGATGGCCACCATCGTGGTCGGCGCCCTCAGCGCGTCGGCACTACCCATCACGTAGGGCCGCGCAAACGACAGCGCCAGCAGCACCAGCGCCGCGATCCGCAACGCCAGCAGCAGCAGATCCCGCAGCGTGCGGCGCTCCTGCTGCTGCACCGGCGTCTGCGGCAGCATCTGCACCGCCGGGAAGTCAATGACGCGATCGGACCGGCGCCTGAAGAGGTGCAGCAGGATGGGGATAGCCACGGCGAGCGCGCCGGCCAGGAAGGCGGGAGCCAGGAACCCCAGACCGAACATGTCAGTTCCGCCCGCGCGTGTTCAGGTAGGCCATCAGCGCCAGATCCAGCGGCTTCGACGTGTCGAGCAGGTGGTAGTCGATGCCGGCGCCCCCGAGCTCGCGGCGGTAGGTGTCGATGAAGCCCTGTACCGCGCGCAAGTAGCCGCCGCGCACCGCGGCCGGGTCGGCGAACACTTCGGCGGCCGACTC
>JANORI010000242.1:0-5570 GCA_031415235.1 Acidobacteriota bacterium
TTCAGGAACACGGCGGCCCGGTCCTCCCACGGCCAGCTGGCCCATTCCGCCTTGGCGGCCTGGGCGGCGGCAATGGCGGCTGCGACGTCCTTGGGACGCGCGTGGTGATAGGTGGCCAAGACATGCCGGTGCTTGTGCGGCATCACGGCCTGGCCGAGATCGCCGGTGCGGATCTCTTTGCCGCCGATGATGAGCGGGTTGTCGATCACTTCGTTGGCCATCGAGGCCAAACGCGCCTTGAGTGACGCCTTCTCGGGCGTGCCCGGGGCATAGGAACGGATCTGTTCGTTGACGGGAGCAAGAACTTTGCGAATACCTGAGAAATCAGCAGCCATCGGCGCGCCTTTCGATCGTTGGGAACCCGTAAGATTGTAGTCGCATGCGATCCACGATGGGGGGACTCGACGCCGAATCCCTCGAAAAGCGGTTCGGTGCCGTGACGGCCGTGGACGATGTGTCGCTCCAGGTGCGCCCCGGCGAGATCGTGGGGCTGCTCGGTCCCAACGGCGCCGGCAAGACCACCACCCTGCGCATGCTCGCCGGCATCCTGTCGCCCGACCGCGGCCGAGTGCTCGTCGACGGGCTCGACATGCGGGCCGACCCGATTGCTGCAAAGCGGCGACTCGGGTTCCTGTCGGGCGACACGCAGCTCTATCAGCGGCTCAGCCCGCGCGAAATGCTTCGCTACTTCGCCACGCTCTACGAGCTGGCGCCGGCTCGGGCCGGCCAGCGCATCGACACGCTCATCGCCGAACTCGACATCACCTCGTTTGCCGACCGCCCGTGCGGAACGCTGTCGTCGGGCCAGAAGCAGCGGGCCAACGTGGCCCGGGCCTTCCTGCACGAACCGCGGCTGCTCATCCTCGACGAGCCCACCAACGCGCTCGACGTGGTGAGCGGCCAGTTCATCGTGCAGGCGATTCGCCGCGCCCGCGATGCCGGCCGCGCAGTGCTGCTCTCGACGCACATCATGGGCGAAGCCGAGTATCTGTGCGACCGGATCGCGCTGATCCACCGGGGCCGCATCGTCGACAGCGGCACGCTCGAGGTGCTCTTGCAGCGGTCGGGGCGGGGCAACCTCACCGACGCCTTCCTCCACTACGCAGGTGCCGATACTGGCGCCACCACGGCCTGAACGGCAGCTATGCGCTTTTCCATCGTTCGCGCCATCCTCTTCAAAGAGCTCCGGGAGACGTTGCGCGATCGGCGCACGCTGCTCATGACGGTGGGGCTGCCCGTGCTGCTCTATCCGCTCGTGATCCTGGCCTTCACCCGCATCGCGGAGTCAGGCGAGGACGCTATCGCCGCCGACAAGTCGATCGTGGCGGTGTGGGGCGTCGTGCCGGCCCCCGTGGATGCCGCTCTTACCGACTCCACCGACCTCACGCTGCGGCCCTGGGCCGAGGCCCCGGAAGACATTCGCGCCGGTCTTCTCGCTGGACGGTTCGAGCGGCTCGAGGCAGAGCTCCCCAATTCGACGGCCGCACGCCGCCGCACGCGCAACCGAGGCGGCGACAGTGGCAACTCCGAGTCCGAGAACCCGGTGCTGGCCGCCGCGCGGGCCGCCGTCGCCAGTCGCAAGGTGCAGGCTGTCATCGTGACGTGGCCCGACACGGCCGCGGCCTTCGCGCGCGGGGACGCCGTGCCGCTCACCGTGTACTACGACTCGGTGCGGCGCGAGTCGTCGGTGGCGCGGGAACGCGTGTCGGTCGCTCTCACCGACGGCCGCGACCGCATCGTGGACGAGCGGCAGCGGGCCCGGGGGCTGCCGGACGGGTTCGCCGCGGGGCTCGCGGTCGACACGCGCAACACCTCGACGGCGGAACGCCGGTCGGGACAGCTCCTGGGCTCGATCCTGCCCTACATCCTATTGACGCTGTCGGTGCTGGGCGGGATGTACGCGGCCATCGATCTCACCGCTGGCGAGAAGGAGCGCGGCACGATGCAGACGTTGCTGTGCGCGCCGATCACGTCGGCCGAGATCGTGCTCGCGAAGTTCCTCACCGTCTGGCTGCTGTCGCTACTGTCGCTCGTGGCCAATCTCGTCAGCCTGTCGATGACGGTCTCGCGCCTGCTGCCGGCCGACCTGCCGGGTGTGGGCGCCACCAATCTGATCCTGGCGCTGGCAGTCCTGCTGCCGGTGACCCTGACGACCTCGGCGCTCTTCCTGGCGTGCGCGTCGTTTGCGCGCGACTTCCGCGACGGTCAGACGATGTTGACGCCGGTGTACATGGCCGTGGCGCTGCCGGCGGGCGTGGTGGGACTGCCGACGATCGAGCTGAACGCCTGGACGGCGTTTGTCCCGATCGTGAACGTGACGCTGCTCGTGAAGGCGCTCTTCTTGCGCGAGGCCAGCGCCGAGTTGGTGTTCCTCACGCTGCTCTCGGCGTGCATGTATGCCGCCGTGGCCATCGCTGGCGCGGTGCACGTGTTTCACCGCGAGACCGTGCTCGTCGGCGAGAAGACCTCGATGCGGACCATCTTCGAGCGCGGGGCGCTGGCCGGCGGCACGCCCAACGTGGGCTTCGCGCTCACGGCGTTTGCGGCCCTGCTGGTGCTGCAGTTCTACGCCAGCCTGTCACTGCGCGACCTGCCCATTCACTGGCTGATCGTGGCGCTGCAGTACGGCGGGTTCCTGCTGCCCACGCTGGGTATGGTGGCGCTCTTTGGCTTCGACCGGAGGCGCACGCTCGGTCTCCGCTTGCCGCCGGTGGTCGCTGTGATGGCGGCGGTGGCACTCGGCCTCAGCGCGTGGCTGTTCGCCGGCGGCGTCGTGGCACGGCTCCTGCCGCCGCCCGAGTCGTTGACGCGCGCCATGGAGCGCTTCCTCCAACTCGGCGACCAGCCCATGCCGCTCTGGGTCGTGTGGCTGGTGCTGGGCGTCACCCCCGCCATCTGCGAAGAGCTGTTCTTCAGGGGTCTCGTGTTCTCGGGTCTCCGGCGCCTGGGCGCGTGGCCGGCGGTGCTCGGCAGCGCCCTGCTGTTCGCGCTGGCCCACGCGTCGATCTATCGACTGATGCCCACGTTCATCCTGGGTCTGGTACTGGGCGTCCTGCGCTGGCGCTCGCGGTCGATTGTGCCAGGAATGGTGATGCACGCGATCAACAACGGCCTCATCGGCACGCTCGCGCAGCGGCCGGAGCTGGCGGCGTGGTTCGGGATGCAGGGCGCCGGCGGCACCATGTCGTGGGGACCGGTGCTGGCGGGCACCGCCGTGATGATCGCCGCGCTCGGCGTGCTGTCGCTCGCCACCCGCTCCAGCGACGCCGCGCGGTAGCCGCACGCCGATCGCGCGACCGCCGCGCTGCCCTCCTCACACTATCTTCACGCTGTCTCACCCCCGCGTCAGGACATGCCCGGGGCCCGTCCATTACGGTTCCGTTCATCACGGAGCCGCGACGTTTCGCAGCCGACGCCGCTCGCCAGGCTCCCCCGACTGCGTTGCTCAGAAAAGGTGACGTCATGAACAAGACTCAGACATCGATCTCGACCGCCGCCCTCCTCGCCGTCGCTGTGGTGCTGCTAGTGATGCCGCGGCCGGCGCAGGCCCAAACGGGGTACTCGGGCCTCGTGGTCTTCGGCACCAGCCTCTCTGATCCTGGCAACGCCTTCGTGCTCAAGGGCGATGCGGCAACACCGCCGGACTTTCAGATGAACCCGCTGCTCATCCCGAGCGTGCCCTACGCCAAGGGCGGCCACCACTTCAGCAACGGCGCCACCTGGGTCGAACAATACGCGCGCTCGGTGGGCCTCGGCGACAGCGTGAAAGCGGCCCTGGCCACGACCGATCCGGTGGCCACCAACTTCGCGGTAGGAGCGGCCCGGGCCTACAACGACGGCTCCAACTTCAACCTCACGCTGCAGGTCACCACCTTCTTGCAGCGCGCCGGCGGCGTCGCGTCGCCGCAGGCGCTCTACGTCATCGAGATGGGCAGCAACGACATCCGTGACGCGTTCTCCGTGTATGCGACCGGTGGCAACGGCGGTGGCATCATCGCGGCGGCCCTCGCGTCGATTGCCGGCAACATCCAGCGCCTCTACGTCGCCGGCGCCAGGAACTTCCTGGTGTGGGCGCCCCCGAACGTGGGCCTGACGCCGGCCGTGCGCTCGCTCGGCCCCGCCGCCGTCGCCGGTATCACCAACGTGACGCTCGCCTTCAACGCCGGGTTGACGGGCGTCCTCACGCAGCTGCGGGCCGCCCTCCCGGGCGTGACCTTCACCCGCCTCGACGCCTTCGCCGCCCTGAACGCCATCGTCGCCGACCCGGCGGCCTTCGGCCTCACGTCGGTGACCACGCCCTGCCTCACGCCGAACGACGCGCCGTTCTCGTGCTCCGATGCCCGGGACTACCTGTTCTGGGACGGCATCCACCCGACCAAAGCGGGCCACGCCATTCTCGCGCAACTCACCGGCACCGTGGTGCCCTGAGCCGTCCGCCGCGCACCTGACGAACTGACTACGGGCCGCTCGCCGCACGTGCCGGCGGGGGGCTCGTTTTTCGTGTCTGCGCCCGGCTACGACGCCGTGGCTGGCAAGATCTCCACCTTGATCGCGCGGCACTTGCCCTGCCGGAAGCGCAGGAACGAGAGCGCGCAGCGGGTGAAGCGGCCGAGCAGACTCGCCAGCCAGATGTCCGACGGCACCAGCGGCCGCAGGCTCTGCAGCACGGTACACAACCCGAGCGGAATCGCGATCTGCGACACGAGGGTGATGACCAGTCAACCAGTCAACTGGGGGTTGACAACCCGGCCTGCGAGCGCGCAGAGTGTGCCCGAGAGCGGCGGTCCAGCGCCGGACCGCCGATGACTCGGTCGTCCGTGCGGTGGTCCGGGCCTGGTCGCATGGCGGTGATGGCCCCTCTCCGCCGCCGTGGAGGTGCTGACATGACACGGCCGGCCATTGCGTCGATCATCCTGCTCGTCACCGCATCGCTGGCCGCGGCCCAGCAGGGCACGTCGGAACTGCGCGGGCGCGCGGTGGACCAGCAGGGCGGCGCCCTGCCAGGGGTGCCGATTGTGGTCACCAATCAGGACAACGGAACGTTTCGCGAGACCGTCAGCGGGGCCGAAGGGACGTTTCTGCTGAGCGGGATGACGCCTGGCATCTACGAGGTGCGCGCGGAGATGACCGGGTTCAAGAAGCACCAGGCCCGCGACGTCCGCCTCGAAGTCGGCCGCTCGGCGCTCGTCGAGATTCGACTCGAACTGGGGGCCATCGAGGAGTCGGTCACCGTCACTGGCGAGGCCCCGCTCGTGGACACGAGTTCGAAGGCAATTGGCGGCAACGTCAGCGCCAGGGAGTTCGTCGACCTGCCGTCCTTCAACCGCAACTTCGCCAGCTATCTGGCGCTCGTGCCCGGCGTGGTCGCCTCGGTGTCCGCCACCACGTTTGGCGCCGACTCCATCAACGTGGCCGGGCAGAACGTGCGCAATGTGAACTACACCATGGACGGCTCGAACAACAACGACGCCTTCAACGGCGGCAACGGCGGCGCCCAGGCGCGGATGCCGATCGAAGCGGTGCAGGAGTTCCAGCTGCTCACGAGCCAGTTCGACGCCGAGTTCGGCATG
>JANORI010000243.1:0-2512 GCA_031415235.1 Acidobacteriota bacterium
GATCGGCCTTCGGGTCGGTCGGCCGGTGGATTACGTAGATGTGGCCCGCCTTGTCGGCGGTGATCGCGGAAATCCCCTCGAGCGTCACGTTGGGCTGGAGTTCGACGCGCTCCATGTCGAGCAGCGGCACCTTGGCGACCAGCGCGCGCAACGCGTCGGAGTCGGCCAGGTTCTGCGGCTGGCGGTCAGCCGCACCGAGTGGCGCGAGCGCGATCAGGGCCAGCATCGGGAAACTGATGGTGCGCATGCGGGGGCTACTGCTTGGCCGGGGGCGCCCAGTGCTGGATCAGGGTGATCGGCGCGGCGTCGCCCGGCAGCTCCGTGTTGATGAGAAACCGCCCGTCGGGTGCGACGTCGTACTGCCGCCCGGCCTGCGCGTCCACACCGCCGCCCACGATGCGCGTGGGAAACAGCACCACCGGCGCGCCGGGTGCGAGCGTCGCGCCCACGACCGTGAGCGACACCGTCATCATGTCACCCGCCGGGTTCAGGTAGTACAGCGCCTTGCCGTCGGGCCGCCACACAGGCATGATGCCGCCCGCCGCGGACACCAGCCACTGGCCTCCCCCCGCGCCAGGCGTGTCCGCCGACGCCCCTGGCGTAGGCGGAACGAACGGCCGCACGTAGACTTCGTCCCGCCCCGAGGCGTCGGACTGGTAGGCCACCCACCGGCCGTCCGGCGAGAAGGCACCCCACGTCTCGCGGAACGGCGTCTTCAGGAACACCGACGGCGTGTGATCGCCGACCATCGGCACCATCCAGAGGTCGGCGTTCGCCTTCGAGTCGGTGCGCATATACAGCACAAAGCGCCCGTCCGGGGACCAACTGGTGGGAGTCATGATCTGGTCGGCGGCGGCGAGGCGCTCTTCCACGCCCCCGCCGTTCGTCAGCATCTGATAGAGATCACCTGGGCCCGTGCGGCTCGAGCGGAAGACGATCCGGGCGCCGTTCGGCGACCAGACGGGAAAGAGATCACGCGCCGGATCGAAGGTCATCCGACTCTGGCGGGTCCCGTCGAGGAGCCAGAGGTCGGGGTTGCCCTGCGCCTGACGCTCCACCGCCACGCGGCGCCCGTCGGGGGACACGCGGGGATTTCGAGTACTGCCATCCGGGTCGCCGACTGTCTCGAGCGCCGCACCCGACGGGTCCACCCACCGCAGTTGCCGCGCGGCCTCTCCGCCAGTTCGGTAGGCCACCAGACCCGGCGCCGTCATCGACCAACCGGCAGAAAGATTGTTGGCGGTGAGCCGCACGCCGTCGGCCAGTGTCACGGGGTCGCCGGCGAGCGTGCGCCCCTCCAGGTCGAGCCGCTGGGCCACGAGCGTGCTCGCCCGCCCCCAGATCAGCCATCCACCTCCGCCAAAGCCTTCGGCGGACCGAGGGGCGCTGCTACCCGACGCGGCGCCAGGACCGGCGGGCAGATACCCGACCTGGCTCAGGTCGGGCGTCAGCCGCGTCGGGGCGCTCCCGTCGAGCGCGCCCAGGTACACGCCGGCCACATCCGGCGCGCCTTGCGCCGCGAACAGGATCCGGCGCCCGTCAGGCAGAAAGAACGGCCCGCGGTGGCCGGCCTGCTGAGGGCCGAGCGTCGTCACGGCGGTCACCGGCCCCCGGTGGCCGACACACGCAGCAGGGGACTTGCATTGCTTGGCGCAAACACGATGACCCCTTCAGTGTTCCACGTTCCACCCCTCCCGCGGGTGACCGGGGCCAGGGTTTGCGGGGCGCCGCCCCCAAGGTCGAGTCGTTTCAGCGAACCAGGGACGAAGAACCCGATGGATCGGCCGTCGGGCGACCAGAACGGCCAGGTCGCACCTTCGGTGCCCGCCAGCGGCTGCGCGGTCGTTGCGCTTAGCGACCGCACCCACAGGCGGGAGGCGCCATCCCCAGACGCGACGAATACGATCTGCCGGCCGTCGGGCGACAGCGCAAACGACGTCGGCTCGTCGGTGGCGGGCGTGACGATCTCTGTGCGCGTCTCAGGCGGCGCGGGTGGCGGCGTCTCCCGCAGATGCCGCAGCGCGGGCACGGCAAACGCCAACAGGCCCACGACGGCGGTTGTCGCAATCATCCACGCCAGGCGCGCAAGTGACGGTGAGGCGCTTGACGCCCCGCCATCCAGGGCCATGGGCGCGGTCAACGCATCGTCAATCTCCAGCCGCGCCGCCGCGGCTGAATCGAGCCGCCGCTTCCGGTCTTTCTCGAGGCACCGGCGCAGCAGCGTGCGAATCGGCGCGGGCGTGGCAGCCGGCAATTTCGTCCAGTCCGGCTCTGTCTTCAGCACGGCCGCGAGCGTGTCCGACACGGTCGCCCCGCTAAACAGGCGTGCGCCGGTCAGCATCTCGAACAGCACCGCGCCAAACGCCCAGATGTCGGCGCGCTTGTCCACGGTCTTCCCGCGCGCCTGCTCGGGCGACATGTAGGCCGCCGTGCCCAGGATCATGCCCGCTTCAGTGCCTGCTGCGTCGTAGCCAGGGCCGAGGTGGGCGGGCGCGGCAATTGTGGGTGAGTT
>JANORI010000244.1:0-12887 GCA_031415235.1 Acidobacteriota bacterium
GCTCGACCGTGAGGAAGTACGGCACGGTCAGCAAGGCCAGCGCTGCGGCCGCACCATACGCCGCACGGTAGCCGTAGTGCTGCACGATCCAGCCGATGGTCATCGAGCCGGTGCCGATGCCGGTGTCGAACGCCGCAATGATGCTGCCGAAGGCCGCGCCGCGCCGTTCGGGCGCCACGTGCCGCATCACGTGTCCGAGAAACAGCGGGTACGCCGACCCGAAACCGACGCCGAAAATCACCGCCGAGGTCTCAAACATCGCGCGGCTGCCGCCGACGGCCAGGAGCGCGAAGCCGACGACGACCAGCACCAGGCACGGCACCAACACCACTTTGTGCCCGATCCGGTCGCCAAGACGGGCAACGTACGGCCGCGTCACGAGGATCGCGATCGAGAACACCGTGAAGTAGAGCGAGGCGGGATGCACACCCGACGCTTCGCTGTACATCGCCACGAAGCTCGTGATGCCGCCGTAGCCGAACGAGTACAGGAACATCGTGAAGGACAGCGCCAGCACCTTCCACTCGATGAGCGACCGCCACGACCACGCGGCCGGCGCCGCAGTGTGAGGGATATCTTTGGGCAGCATCGTCAACGCAATGGTGAACATGAGCAGGCAGATGGCCGCGGCCTCGAAGCAGAGCACCCGCCAACCGCCGTGCTCGAAGATCCACAGTCCGATGGCCGGCGCCATCGACACGGCAAAGATCGTCGACATGCCCCAGTAGCTCATGCCCTCGGCCCGGCGGTTCGGGGGCACCATGTCGGTGACGTACGAGCTGGCTGCCACGAGCAACCCCGACCAGAAGCAGCCGTGGATGACGGCGAGGGCGAGCATGCCTTCATAGCGAGGCAGCACGGCGTAGACGAGCGAGAAACCGGCAATCGCGAAACTCGAGACGAGCAGCACGCGTCGTTTCCCCACGCGGTCGACGATGCCGCCCGAGATGGGGCCCGTCATGGCCGAAGAGTAGGTGAGGAACCCCAGGAACAGGCCCGCCGCCACCGAACTGCCGCCCAATTCGCGAATGCGGAACGGCGCCGTCGGCAGCAGTTGGAACGCCGACAGGAATACCAGGAAGTTGAAGCCGCACATCACGAAGAAGCGCGGCGTGAAGAGACGGTCAGGCGGGGCCATGGGGGGCGACCAGTATATCGGGCTCGGCCACCGGGACCCGGGACGTCAACGCTGCAGTTGGGCGGCTGGCGAGGCACCGATCACAACTGCTGCGTCGGCATCCCGGGCCCCGGCGACCTCGCTGACTCACCGTCCATGTCCACCGCCAGCACGATCTTACCGATGTGGCGGCCCTCTTCCATCATTCGGTGCGCCTCGGCCGCCTGCGCCAGCGGGAGCACCGCGTGAATCACGGGCGTGACGGCACCCGATTCCAGCAGCGGCCACACGCGCTCTTCGAGCGACCGCGCGATGGCGGCCTTGGCCGCGACACTCTGCGGGCGCAGCGTCGAACCCGTGATGGTGAGCCGGCGGCGCATGACCGGCATCAGGTCGATGTCGACTCGCGACGACTTCAGGAACGCGATCTGCACGAGGCGTCCGTCGTCAGCCAGCAGGTCGAGATTCCGCGGCGTGTAGTCGCCACCCACCATGTCGAGAATCACATCCACGCCACGGCCCCCAGTTGCCTCGCGCAGGTCGGCCACCCAGTCGCGCTCACGATAGTTCACGGCCACCTCCGCCCCGAGCCCGCGGCAGGCCGCGCACTTCTCGGCTGACCCGGCGGTGACCAGGACGCGGGCGCCGAAGGCGCAGCCCAACTGGATGGCCGTGGTACCGATGCCACTCGACCCGCCATGCACGAGCAGTGCCTCGCCGGCCTGCAGCCGCGCGCGGTCGAACACGTTGGTCCACACGGTGAAGAACGTTTCGGGCACGCCAGCGGCCTGCACCAGCGAGAGCGCGGCCGGCGCCGGCAGGCATTGCTCCGCAGGCACCGCGCAGTACTCCGCGTAGCCACCACCGGCCACGAGCGCACAGACGGCATCGCCCTCCTGCCAGCGCAATTCCCCACCGTCAGCGTGCGCCGCCACCTGCACGACGTGCCCCGCGATCTCGAGTCCTGGGATGTCGGACGCGCCCGGCGGCGGCGAGTACTTGCCAAGACGCTGCAGTACGTCGGGACGATTGACGCCCGCGGCCGCCACACGCACCAGCACGTCTCCTGGCGCGAGCAGGGGTCGAGGCCGCTCCACCAGGCGCAGTACGTCGGCAGGCCCCGGCGCCGAGATCTCTACTGCTCGCACGTCTACTCCTTCAGGGCCGACGGAAGCCGTGGCGACGAGATCAGCGTCGCAAAGACGTCCCACCGCTTGACTGGATCGTCGCCCGCCTGGCGCTCGACGTAGGCCCTGGCCAGGTCTTCGCCCAGGTTGTAGTTGATGACGTAGCTGCGATACGTGTCGAAGAACTTCACGCGCTGCGCCGCTTGCGCGGGCGTGTTCATCGCGAAGCGCACGAGCCAATCGGCGGCTCGTGCGGCATCCATGCGCCCGTCAAGGTATCCGCGCGCGGCCTCGTTGCCGGCGTAGCTGAGCTGCTTGGCCAGCGCCATCACGTCGTAGTACTCATCCGCCCGCGCCGGGTCGATGCCCGCCAGGGGAAACAGCGTGCCGCGCTCGAACGTGCGCCGCTCCGCCTCGCTGAACGCCACCTGAATGCCGTAGTTGGCCGTGCCTTCGGCGATGAGCGACTGTGGGGAGAAGAGCGGATACACCGAGAACTCCTGCCAGCCGCGGTCGCGCACGAGATGCTTCTCGAGCAGCGCGTTGTAGACGTGATGCCCGGGGTAGCCTTCGTGGCATGCCAGATCGATGGCGCGGTCGACGAACACCGGCAGGTCGGTGTTCACCTCGATCAGGCTCTTGTAGTTGCCCTGATACCAGTTGTACGCGCTCCACGGCTTGTCTTTCACATACGCCACCGTGAAGGTCTCCTCCGGCGGCAGCGCGATGTGGACCAGCGTGCGGCGGCGGCATTCGGCAATGGCCGCCGTGAACACGGCATTCAGCTTCTCTGGCGGAATCACGAACGCCTGCTTGAAGGCCGCGTAGCGCGACGCCAAGTCGGCCTGGCCGCCGGTCGTGACGCCGACCGCGACGCCAATGGCGTCGACCACGCTCTGGAACGACGACTCGCTGTTGCGCGGCGCGACTGCGTCATACAGCTCGCGCGATTCTTCGTCAAACGAGAAGCGCCGTCCCTGCAGCATCGCTACCCGCGCGCGCAGCGCCCCCAGTTGCCGCGCCAGATAGGCGCGGCGCAGCTGCACCATCTCGGCGTCTGGCGTCGCCGATTCGACTGGCGGCAAGCGTCGTAGATCCACTTCGAGGACTGCCGCCCGCTTGTTGATGGCGTCGAGATCCCACTTGGCGGCGGCGACCTCGGCGCGCCACCCAGGCGGCCCGTAGTAGGCGTCGACGAAATTGGCATCGTGCTGGCCGAGGGCCAGGACCAGACGCACGTAGGTCTCCGCAGCGGCGTTCTCGGAATTCGCGGTGGGCAGCGGAGCGCGCAAGCAGCCTCCTCCTGCGGCGGCCGCCGCGACGACACAGACGAGGACCAGTCTGGCGTGGTGCATACGGTCCTCAGGCACGCGCGTAGCGCGCGCGGATACTCGGGATCAGGTACTCGGCGAACGCGCGCGTGACGTCGTAGGTCGGCGCGAATCCCCAATCACGCCGCGCGGCCGAGTCGTCCACGTCGGCGGGCCAGGAGTCGATGATGCCCTGACGCTTCACGTCGGTCTTCCACGACATCGCTGCGGCTGGAAACGCCGCATGCACGAGCTCGTAGATCTCCTGAGCGGACGGGTTGAAGGCGCCCAAGTTGTAGGCGGTACGCGTCAGCGCTCCCTTGGGCGCGGCCGCCAGCGCCAGCAGGGCCTCGACGCCGTCGGGCATGGCCATGAACGGGATCCGCGCATCGGGCCGCACGAAGCACACGTAGGGCTCGCCCTTGGCGGCCGCGTGAATCATCTCCGGCGCGTAGTCGCTCGTGCCGCCCGAGGGGACGGTCAGCGCCGAGATGAGGCCGGGGAACCGCACGCACCGGAAATCCACGCGCCCGGCCTGCGGCTCGGCCGACAACTGCTTGTAGTGCCGCGCGTAGTAGCGCCCGAGGTGCTCGCAGTACAGCTTGTTACAGCCGTACATCGTGGTGGGGGTATTGTAGTCGTCCTCGCTCACACGGCCCGCGCGGGTCTTGGCGTCGAGATCCGGCAGCCCGTAGGCGGCAATCGACGAGGGATACACGAACACCACGGGCCGACCGTGCGACTCGGCTTCGCGCTGCGAGAACTCCAGCAAATGCAGCGTGCCCTCCACGTTCACCTGGTGCGCCGTCGTGGGCGTGAACTCCGAACGGGTAGAAAGCAACGCCGCCAGGTGATACACGGTGTCGACCTCGAACTCCGCCAGGATGCGCTCGAGCAGCGGCTTGTCGAGAATGGACCCGGTGAACTCGCGCTGCACCAGTCGGGCCAGGGCCGGTGCGAGCGGATTGAGGTCGAGCGTGACCACCGACTGGCGTCCCGATTCGGTGATCCTCGCGATGAGACCGTGGCCGATCTCTCCTCCGGCGCCCGTAATCAGCACTACTGGCTTACGCATCGTGCCTCCCACTATGGGCTCTATTCTATGTGGCTCGGTGGGCCTGAGGCAGTAGCTCAACCGACTCCGTATCCAAATAATTGGTCGCGTTTTCAGCCGGCGCACCATTCATCCGTAGTTCTCACTCTCCCCGCGAGATTATGAACGGCTGGAAGTGGGTCACCTGCGTGAAACGCGCTTGTGTACATCCGTGGACGTGCCTAGAATACGCGCCAACCCTGGTAGCAGGATCGGGCAGTCCCGGTCAGACGAGGGCCACTCGTAGCAGCGTCAACGAGCCTCGACGGTGTGACTGACGTCGGGGGCACGACCAACCGCACGTCGTCGTTTTGCAAGTCAGAAGGAGGAGTTCGGCATGGTACGCGTTTACGCCCTTGTCTTCAGCATGCTTCTGGCTTCGTCCGCAGCGTTCGCGCAGGTCTCCAGCACTACGGGCTCGATCAACGGCAAGGTGACCGACAACACCGGCGGCGTGTTGCCCGGTGTCACCGTGACCGCCTCGAGCCCGAGCATGCAGGGAATCCGCACCGACGTCACGAACGAAGCTGGCGAGTACCGCTTCCCCGCCGTGGCCCCAGGACAGTACAAGCTCGTCTACGAGCTGCCCGGCTTCGGCACGGTCAACCGCGAAGGCGTGCAGGTCGGCCTCGGCTTCACCGCCACGGTGAACACCGAGCTCAGTGTCGCCAGCCTTCAGGAGACAGTCACGGTGAGCGGCGAATCTCCGGTCGTCGACGTGTCGACGACGACCACCGCGTCGAACTTCGGTGAAGAACGCCTCGCCGCCCTGCCGAACGCCCGCGACTTCTGGACGGTGCTGGCCGCCTCGCCAGCCATCATCGTGAGCCGTATCGACGTGGGCGGCAGCGCGGCCGGCACGCAGACAGGTTACGCGGTCTACGACACGAAGGAAGACCAGCACAGGCCGATGGTCGAAGGCATCGTGAACACCGAGGGCACCGGCGGTGCCGGCTTCTACTACGACTACGGCGCCATCGACGAAGTCGCGGTCCAGACGAAGGGACACACGGCCGAGATGCCGTGGCCTGGCGTGTGGTCCAACTTCATCTTCAAGTCCGGCGGCAACGAGTTCCGCGGCAAGGTCTACGGCGACTACCAGAACAAGGGCGTGCAGCGCGAGAACATCCCGGACACCTCCACGTTCCTCTGCCCTGGTGGCCGTTGCGGCAACCTCACGCCCTCCGACCTGAACCGCATGGTGGCGTATCGCGACCTGAACGCCGACGTCGGCGGCTACGTGAAGAAGGACACACTCTGGTGGTATGTGTCGGTGCGCGATCAGAATATCAAGACCCAGGTGCCCAACTTCCCCGTCAAGGCGTTCGAGACGGGGCTGCGGAATATCGGCGGCAAGCTCACCTACGCGCTGTCGCAGAACAACAAGTTCACGGCGTTTGCGCAGGGCGGACAGAAGCACCAGCCCAACCGCCTCGACACGTTTCTCGTGCCGGCGACCATCGCCCGCCACAGCTCGGAAGAGTCGACCTGGCAGCAGAAGTACTGGGGTCACACCTACAAGGCGGGCTACGAATCGGTCATCAGCGACAAGACCTTTCTCGAAATCAGGACCGGTCAGTTCAAATACGAGTGGCCGAATTTCCGCTATAGCGAGACGCCCGCATACGCGGACCTTGCCACCAGCATCGTGAGCGGCGGCAACCGCGACGGCTGGTACAACATTCCGTCCCGCAACCAGATCGCCGGCTCGGCCACGTACTTCCAGGATGGCTGGCTGGGCAGCCACAGCTTCAAGCTCGGCGGCGAGTGGTTCCGTGAGACGTTCACCTTCGAGCGCGGCGTCGGCACCAACGGCGTGCTGCCAGGCGACGTGCTGCACGTGCTCAACAACGGCGCCCCCACCGAGGTGCTGACCTTCCTCACACCCTCCACGTCGGAGCAGGGTGTGCGCACGCTGGGCCTGTACGTGCAGGACACGTGGCGCATGACCTCGCGTGTCACGGTCAACCTGGGCATCCGCTTCGACCAGTACAAGAGCTTCCTGCCCGAGCAGAAAGGGCCGGCCGTCGGAAAGTTCAACACCACGCAGGTTGACTACGCAGCGGTGGGCAACGTGTTGACGCTGAACCACCCGGTGCCGCGCATCGGCCTGATCTACGACGTGACCGGCGCGGGCCGGACCGTCGTGAAGGCCAACTACGCGCAGTACTTCTGGAACCCCGGCACCGACATAGCCAATCTCGTGAACCCAAACAGCCAGGACTACTACCGTCGGTTCAACTGGACCGACGGCGCCAATCTGCCGGCCGGCACAGCGGGGCGCGGCAACGGCGTCTTCGACCTGGGAGAAACCATCGGGGTTGCCACGGCGGCGTTTGGCGGCGTGGGCACGACGGTGCTCGATCCGAACCTGAAGAACACCAAGACGAGCGAGGTCTCGGCCTGGGTGGAACACGAACTCCTGCCTGGCATCGGCCTGCAGGCGGGCTACGTCTACCGGAAGATCGACGACTTCCGGGTGCGCATCAACATCAACCGGCCGCTGAGCGCCTTCAACGTGCCCGTCGTGATTCGCGACCCGGGCCCAGACGGCTCGTTTGTCACGTCGGCTGACGACGGTCCCAACATCAACACGTTCAACCTCAACCCGGCGAATCTCGCGCTGCCGGTGGTGAACACGCTGACCAACCTCGACGGCAACGGCGAGTATCACACGGTGGAGTTCAGCGCCAACAAGCGGCAGACCGGTCGGTACTCCTTGGCCGCGTCATTCTCGAAACGCTGGAACAGGGACCACGCCACGGCCTACTTCGGGCAGAACCTGCGGGCGGTGGCGACGCCGTCGACGCCGAGCGATCTCATCAACACCGACGGTGGCCGCTACAACTTCAGCATGTGGACGGCGAAGATCAACGGCAGCTACGACGCGCCGTTCCAGATTCGTCTCACGCCTGCGCTGCGCTTCCAGTCCGGCCAGCCGTTCGGTCGAACGATCAATGCCTCGAATGCCTTCGGCATCGGCGGCACCGGCGGGATCAACTACGGCACGCAGCGCATCCTGACCGAGAAGCTCGGCACGCGCAAGCAGGACAACATCGCGATTCTCGACGTGCGCGCCGAGAAGTACTTCTCGATGCCGAACAGCCGCCGCATCGGCGTGTTCTTCGACGTCTACAACATCACGAACTCGAAGGCCGAACAGAACATCAACTGGACCAGCAGCGCCACGTTCCTGTTCCCGAGCGCCATCGTACCGCCGACCATCGCGCGCTTCGGCATGAAGCTCGACTGGTAAATCGAGCGCGAGCGGATTGGCGAAGGGGGCTGGGGTTCCAGCCCCCTTCGTGTGTACGCGCTCGCGCGAGGCTGAGGCAGGGGGCTAGGGGCGTGCAGACGTCACGCTGGATAGAACTCAGTCTCCGGTCCGGGGCTCTACCGCAGTTGGACGCCGGCACGCCCCAGCCCCCAGCCCCCAGCCGCTGTCCCGGTCACCACCCCATCACGTAACTGTCGCCGGTGGGGCTCACACCGCCCATCAGCACGCCGGTCTTCGGATGGATGGCAATGGCCTTCACCGAGCCCACGCCGCGCACGTCGCGCAGGTCGAGCTTGTGGCCGAGCGCCGCCAGGCCGTCCTTCACGTGCGCCGCCAGCATCATCGGCGTGAGCAGCATCCCCTCGACGGCATGCGGATGGTAGGAGTTCCTGAAGCTGTTGCTGATCACCGTCGGCTGCTCGAGCGCCTGCTGCACGGTCATGCCGAACTCGATGAAGTTCAAGAAGAACTGCAACTGGGTCTGCGGCTGCGTGTCAGCTCCGGGCGTGCCGAAGCTGACGACCGGCAGGCCGTCCATGAGGGCCATCGCTGGATTGATCGTCTGTCGCACTCGCTTCATGGGCTCCAGCGAGTTCACGTCGTTCGGGTCCAGGTAGAAATACTTGACCCGGTCGTTCATCAACACGCCGGTACCCTCGGGCACGAGGCCGCTGCCGAAGTTGCTGAGCAGGCTCGACGTCATCGACACCATGTTGTGGTCTCTGTCGACCACCGTGACGTAGGTCGTCAGGTTGATCACCTTGTCGGGGTCGTAAGGATTGGCGCGGTCCGGCACAGCTTGCGGCGTCGCGTATGCCACGGCCACGGGGCGGACCGCCGTGCCTGGCACGGCATCGCGACGCGGGTTGCCGTAGGGCGCTTCACCCACGATGGCCCGATTCGGGTCGATGAGAGCCCGGCGCTTTGCCGCGTACTCCTTCGAGAGCATCTCCTTCATCGGGATGTTGGGCGTGAACGCCGGATCCGCCACGTACTGGTTGCGGTCGGCGAAGGCGAGCTTGATCGACTCCGTCACCACATGGAGATACGGCGCGCTGTTGTGACCCATGTAGCGCAGATTGAAGCCCTCCAGCAGGTTCAGGGCATAGAGCATCGTGAAGCCCTGCGAGTTGGGCGGGCACTCGTAGACGTCGTAGCCCCGGTAGTTCACTGAGATGGGCGCCGCCTCGAACGCCTGCATCGCGGCCATGTCCTGCTCGGTGATGATGCCGCCGTGCGCCTGCATGCCGGCGACGAGCGCCTTGGCCACCGGGCCGGTGTAGAAGCCGGCGGGGCCCTGCGTGGCGATGGCGCGCAGCGTCCTGGCGAGATCCGGGTTCTTGACCACATCGCCCATCACGAGCGGTTTGCCGTCGCGGAACCAGATCTTCGTCGAGCCAGGGTGCTTGCCAAGCTTTGCCGTCGCGCCCTGGAGCCCAACCGCCAACCCCTCGGTAACCGGGTAGCCCAGCTCGGCGACCTCGATCGCGGGTGCGAGCACGTCGGCCAGGCTTTTGGTGCCGTACTTCTGGATGGCCAACGCCGCGCCGCTCACCGCCCCCGGCACGGCAATCGCGAGTCCGCTGTCCTCCGGCATGCCGCCGTGGCTGTTGTAGTAGTCGATAGTGGCGGCTTTGGGGGCGAAGCCCGTGCCGTTGATGAACTTCACTTCCTTCGTCTTCGCCAGGTAGATCAGCGCGAACATGTCGGACCCGAGGCCCGTCATGCCCGGCTCGACCTGCCCTTGAATGGCCCAGGCCGCAATCGCGGCATCCACGGCGTTCCCGCCCGCCTTGAGCACGCGCATCCCCACCTCGGCAGCCAGGGGGTGCCCCGCCGCCACCATCCCCTGCGTGCCCATCACGGTGGGACGCCAGCTGACGGTTTGCGCCTGGGGACCCTGCGTGATGACGGCCGCCAGGGCGAGCGTCGCGAGCCATCGATGTGTCATGCCACCTCCTTGTTGGGAACGAGGCCTGGACGTCCGGGCCCCCAGAGTGACGTGAGCATGGAGAAACTTGCCACCACTGTCAAATCTGCAACGCGAGATGCGCCGCGGGAGATGCGCAGCGGGGTCAGACCCCTCGGCGCAAACCTCGTGCCGGCGCCGCTACAATTGACGGGGATGACTGATGAGGAACGGGCGGAGGTCAATCGCATCATCGACGCACACGAACAGACCGTGGTCGTGTGCCGGGCGTGCGCGGAAACGACGCGGGATCTGGCGTGGGAAGTGAAACGGGGCGCGCTGCCGCCGCCCGAGGCGCTCACGCAGACCATTGCCGAGTCCGAACGGGTGCTCGCTGATCTTGGCCAGGTCGAACTGGCGCTGGCGCGAATGAAGGCGGCGCTCTGGTAGGCGCGACGGGCCGGTGGGCCTACGGCAGCGTGGGCGCGCCGTCGGGTGCCGGCACCTCGCGGGCGTTGAGTGTGAAGGCGACCAGCGTGTAGTAGCCCACGACGCCGATGAGATCCGCGACTCCGGCCTCGCCCAGCATCTCGACGGCACGCTCGTAAGCGGCGTCAGGCACGTGGCCGCCGGCCACGAGCAGGCGGGCAAAATCGTAGGCAGCGGCCTCTCGGTCGTCCAGCCGCGGCACGGCCCTCTCCGCAATCGCGCCGATGACGTCGGCCGCGACGCCGGCCGCCGCGGCCTCGCCCGCATGCACGGCCCATTCATACGCACACGACCAGTGGCGCGCCACGACCAGAATCGCGAGCTCCGACAGCCGCGGGCCGAGCGACGTGTCGTAGCGCACGTACTCGCCAAGCGCCGCGGCACGGCGCGCCAGCTCGGGGCTGGGCAGCCACGCCACCACATTGGCGGGCACGGTGCCGCGGCGGCCGGCCCGCACCTCGTCGACCACCCGGCGCTGGGCCTCGCTGAGACGGGCGAAATCGAGCGGGAACGAGCGCGCCATCACACCTCGGAACGACTCGCCGCTAGGTCCGCAAGTAATCGGGCCGCCACTGCTTGATGGCCTGCTTGATGGCACGGGGCGTCATCTGCTCCCCCACCGCGCGCGCCAGCAGATCCCCCAGCTCCGCGTCCGACGTGAACCGCAACGCCACGATCTGCTTGGGCGACAACTGCACGAGCTGTTCGTCCTGCCCTGCCGGCAGCACACGCGCACACCGCACCTGCATCTCGATCTGGATGATGCGGTCCTGCAGCGCGACGGTGTACCAGCGTCCGATGCCCACGATCGGGAACAGCGCGAGCGCCAGCACGACCACACCGGCGTCGTGCGTGTTCCAGTCGAACCACGCGGCGCCCACGAGCAGCACCAACGCCGCGAGCCAGAGCACGGTCGCGAGATAGGTCGGTACCGGATGATGCGCGTGATTTGCGGCAGACTGATTCGTCACTTGAGCGTCCCTTCGAGTTCTTCGTAGATCTTGCGGATGGCGATGAGGCCCTGCTGGTCAGCGAGCATCCACTGCGCGTACTCGCCCCACCTGGCCTGCTTCACGGCGTCGTCGGCCGACAGCCCGAGGCGATGCAGCCGCCGTGTCTCGTCGATCACCGATTGCAGCGCCGTCCGAAAGGCCGCGAGTTCTTCGCGCGACGCCGCGGGCGCTTCAACGAAGCCATGCCCCGGCACGTAGCGGTCGACGTCCATGGCGAGCGCGCGGTCGACCGTCTTCACCCACTCGGCCGGATACGCCGACCGCATCGCGGGAAACACGCGGTTCAGGAACGCCTCGCTCATGAAGAGCACACGTGACTTGGGCAGGTAAACGTGCAGGTCTCCGCCCGTGTGGGCCCGGCCCAGAAACAGCACCTGCACCTCGAGGCCGCCGACGTCGATCACCTGGCGGTCGCCGCTCATGGACGTCGCCGGCACGATCACGGGGGGACGCGGCGTGGGTGGCGTGCCGCCCCTGGTCATGGCCTCGGCGACTGCTTTCAGGTTCTGGCCCATCACCGTCGCCGCGTCACGCTCGAGCTGCGCGCGCGAGGTGGGGTGCACGATGTAGTTCACGTCCTTGGGCAGCACGGTGTTGCCGGCCGTGTGATCGCCATGTTCGGAGCCCACCACGTACCACTTGAGCGGCTTCGGAGTCAGGGTCTTGATGCGGTCCAGCAGCGTCTGGGTCGCCGCCGGGCTGCCCTGTCCATCGGCCAGCAGCACGCCGTCGTTGCCCACCACGATCAGACTCACCGTGGTCAAGCCGGGCTGGCGGATCTCCTCGTAGGCGTACACATTGTCGGAGAGCGGCACCAGCCTCGGGAAGTCCGAGAGCGTGAAGCCGCGCTTGTCGGGGAACGCCGTCCGCGGCTGCGCCACGAGAGACGCGGCCGTCAGCGTCAGCAGCGCCACGGCGGCCACCCAGGAACGTGCAGGGATCATGGAGGCGATCTTATCGTGCCCAGCGGTCCAAAAGGACCAGGACCGCACGCGGCCCCTGGTCGCGGGTCCGCGTCCGGGCGGCTCGCCCCGACGCACGTCACTCGCGGCCGTCGAGCAGGTTACCGAGACCGCCCAACAAGGATCCCTCTTCGGTGCGCCGGCCCGTCCGCGGCGCCGCCTTGTAGATGCGGTCGGCCAGGCGGCTCAGCGGCAGCGACTGCAGCCACACTTTCCCAGGGCCGCGCAGGGTCGCAAAGAAGAGGCCCTCGCCGCCAAACAGCGCCGTCTTCACCTTGCCCACGAACTGAATGTCGTACGACACGCTGGGCTGCAGCGCCACCAGGCAGCCCGTATCGACACGCAGCGTCTCGCCGGGCGCCAGATCGAGCGCGTGCACGGTGCCGCCGGCATGCACGAAGCAGAGGCCATCGCCTTCGAGCTTCTGCATGATGAAGCCCTCGCCGCCGAACAGCCCCGCGCCGATCTTCTTCTGGAACGCGATGCCGACCGACACCCCGCGCGCGGCGCAGAGAAACGAGTCCTTCTGGCACACGAGATGCCCGCCGATGGCGTGCAGGTCCATCGGCAGGATCTTGCCGGCGTAGGGC
>JANORI010000245.1:0-5635 GCA_031415235.1 Acidobacteriota bacterium
GCCGCCGTCATCCACTCGTGCTCGCGTGCCGCGAGGCACGGGCCGGCGGCGACGAACAGCCACTTCTGCTCGATGGGTGCATCTCCTCGTCGAGGCCCGCGCCGCCGGCCTTGCGGTGGATGCCGTGGCCTTGGGCATCGACCCGCCAGGCGAGGCGGAATCGCAAGTAGTCGAGGCGCTCGCCGAAGCCGGGACTCAGGTCGTGACCGTCAGCGCCGATGTCTTGACGGCCATGAGCCCGGTGCGCACCTCCTCGGGAGTCGTCGCGCTGGCGCGGCGCCCCCCCGGCGGGCTGGCGCGGGTGTTCGATGCGATGCCCTCGCTCGTGGTCGTGGCGGTCGATGTGCAGGACCCCGGGAATCTGGGCGCGCTGGTGCGAGCGGCGGAGGCGGCTGGCGCTACCGGCTTCATCGCCGCCGGAGGGTCGGCCGACCCGCTTGGCTGGAAGGCCTTGCGCGCGTCAATGGGCAGCGCTTTTCGCCTGCCACTTGCGCGGGTGACTTCCGTGGACGACGTCGTCAGCTCCGCGCGTCTCCTCGAGGTAAGCCTGGTGGCGTTTGTGCCGCGTGGGGGCACGCCGCTGGCACGGGTGGACCTGCGCCGCCCCGTGTGCCTGCTCCTTGGCGGCGAGGGTCCGGGACTGCCGGCGGGTCTGCTCGACCTCGTCGATGTCCGTGCCAGCATCCCGATGGCGCCGGCCGTGGAGTCGCTCAACGTCGCCGTCGCCGGCGCGCTCGCAGTGTACGCCGCAGCCGACCAACGAGGCGTCTTCACGTGAGCGGACTCTTCGACCCAGGGCAGGAAGACGGCGCCGTCGCGCCCCCGCCGGCGCCACTGGCCGAGCGCATGCGTCCGCGCACGCTCGACGAGATCGAAGGTCAAGACCGCTTGCTGGCGCCGGGACGCCCGTTGCGCGAGGCCATCATGCGCGACGCCCTTCAGTCGGTGATTCTCTGGGGGCCGCCCGGCACCGGCAAGACCACGCTGGCTCGCGCGATTGCCGATGTGACCGATGCCCAGTTCATCTCCTTCAGCGCGGTATTGGCCGGCATCAGGGAAATCAAGGACGTCATGACCGCGGCCGAGCATCGCCGCCGCAACGGCCGTCGCACCATCGTCTTTGTCGACGAGATCCATCGTTTCAACAAGGCGCAACAAGACGCCTTCCTGCCCCGCGTCGAAGCCGGTGACATCGTGCTCATCGGCGCCACGACCGAGAATCCGTCCTTCGAGGTGAACGCGGCGCTGCTCTCGCGGTCGAAGGTGTTCGTGCTGGAGCCGCTCGACGAGGACGCGATCATCCGCATCCTGCGCCGCGCGATCGCCGATCCCGAGCGCGGCCTCGGCAAGATTGCGCCCGAGGTGGCCGAGGATGTCCTGGCGACGCTGGCCCGCGCCTCCGACGGCGACGCCCGGCGCGCCCTCAACCTGCTGCAACTCGTGGTTGCGGCGGCGCCGCAGCCGGTGGGCCACCCGAAGGTCGACATGGCGCTCTTGCAGGAGACCCTGCAACGCAAGACGCTGCGCTACGACAAGAACGGCGAAGAGCACTTCAACCTGATGTCGGCGCTGCACAAGTCGATGCGCAACAGCGACCCGGACGCGACGGTCTACTGGCTCGCCCGCATGGTCGAGGCCGGCGAAGACCCGATGTACATCGCCAGGCGGCTGGTGCGTTTTGCCTCTGAGGACGTCGGCATCGCCGACCCGCAGGCGCTCGTCTTGGCCATGTCGGCGCGCGACGCGCTGCACTTCATTGGATTGCCCGAGGCCAATACCGCACTCGCCCAGGCCGCGCTCTACCTGGCGACTGCGCCGAAGAGCAATGCCGTGTATACCGCTTACACCGCGGCGGCGAAGGCGGCGGTCATGGATGTCGCCGACCCGGTGCCACTGCACCTGCGCAACGCGCCCACCCGCCTGATGAAGTCACTCGACTACGGCCGCGGCTATCAGTACGCCCACGACCAGCCAGACGCCGTGGCCGCCATGGACTGTCTCCCGGAGCGTCTGCAGGGGCGGCAGTTCTACGTGCCGACCGAGCGGGGGTTCGAGAAAGAGATTAAGCGGCGCCTGGACGGATGGAAGGAGATCAAAGCGAAGCGGAAGACCTAGATCCGCTCGAAGCGCCGTTCCAAATCCCGGCGCGAGAGCCTGAACATCACCGGCCTACCGTGAGGGCACACCGTCGAGTACGCCGTGGCCCGCAGCTCCTCGAGGATGTGTGTCATTTTCTCCACGGTGAGCGGGTCGTGCGCGCGCACGGCCGCGTGGCAGGCCATGGTGGCGGCAATCTGCTTCACCGCCTGTTCGGCGACCAGGCCCCGGTCGAGCCCCTCGAGGTCGTCAGCCAGCGCCCGCAACGTTCGATCGATGTCCTGCGCGGGCAGCAACGCCGGCACCGCCGTGACGCGCACGCTCGCACCGCCGAAGTCTTCGAGTTCGAATCCGAAGCGCGCGAGCGCCTCGCCTCGCGCGAGCAGGGTGTCGTGACCGGCGCCGGGCAGATCGAGCACCATCGGCACGAGCAGCCCCTGACTGTCGAGCCGCGCGGCCGTGAGCCGCTCCAGGATGCGCTCGAAGAGCACGCGCTCATGGGCCACGTGCTGGTCGACGATCACCAGTCCATCGTCGTCCACCGCGACGATGAACGTGTTCCGGAACTGACCAAGCGGCGTGAGCCCACGCTCGAGGCCAACGGCCGACATCGCGCCCTCGCCGATCATGCCGGCAAGGTCCTGGGGTTCCCGAGGGCGCCACTCCCCGCGCGGATCGCGCGCCACCCAACCGGTGGCCGCTGGCTCGCCACCCCATGCCCAGTCTGCACGCGGGTCGCCCTCGCGAGGCCCGTCGTCCGCGGGCTCGTTCGGCTCCTGGCGGCCACGGATCGGCCAGCCCGTCCCGGACTGCAGATCGGGCATGCGGGCGCTGCCGAGCGCCTCGGCCACGCCGCGGCGCACGATCTCATGGATCAGTGACTGGTCGGCAAAGCGCACCTCGGCCTTGGTTGGATGCACGTTGACGTCGATGCGGTCGAGCGGCACGTCGAGAAAGAGATGGATCTCGGGGCTGCGCTCCTTGATCGACGCCGACGCGTAGGCGTCGATGATCGCGTGCGCGATCGTCTTGTCTTTGACGATGCGGTGGTTGACAAACACGTGTTGAGGCCCGCGCGTCGGTCCCGTATCCGCCAGCGCCGCCACCAGACCGGCGAGCCGCACTCCGTGCGACTCGCGCAGCACGGGCACGAGGTCGGGGCGGTCGCCGTAGATCTGGTAGATGCGGTCGGCCAGCGTCGCCGCCGGCGGACACTCGAGGAGGCGACGTCCCGCGCTCGTCAGCGTGAATCCGACGGCGGGATGGCTCAGCGCCATCTGCGTGATGAGCTTTGACACCTGTGCTGATTCGGCACCGTCGGACTTCAAGAACTTGCGCCGTGCCGGCACGTTGAAGAACAGATCTTCGACCGTGATGGCCGTCCCCTCGGGCGCCCCCACGGCCGACGTGCGCTCGACGGCCCCACCGACGACGTGGACCTCCGTACCGCCGTCCGCGCCCCTGGCCCTGGTGCGCAAGGTGAAACGCGACACCGAGGCGATGCTCGGCAGCGCTTCGCCGCGGAACCCCAACGTGCTGATGGCCGCGAGATCCTCCACCCGCCGGATCTTGCTCGTGGCATGACGTTCGAGCGACAGGCGCGCGTCCTCGGGTGACATGCCCAGACCGTCGTCCTCAACGCGCAGCAGCCGCTTGCCGCCGTACTCGATGGTCACGTTGATGCGGCGCGCGTCGGCGTCAAGTGAGTTCTCGACCAGCTCTTTCACGACAGAGGCGGGCCGCTCCACCACTTCGCCGGCCGCGATCTGGTTGGCCAGTTCGTCGGGCAGCTTCACGATGCGCGTCACAGGGCTCACCACCAGCCCGATCGCCTGAACCAGGTGAACATCGCCACCGAGGAAGCGGCCATGAAGCCCAGCACCCACCAGAACTGCATGTCTGCGCCGCCCGGCAGGTGCGGCAGCGGCACGTTCATGCCGTACATCCCGGTGAGCACGGTGAGCGGACCGAAGAGCGTGGCCACCACGGCAATGAGCTTCGAGATCTGCGCCAGTTGAATCGACACGCTCGCCAGGTGCGCGTCGAGGATGCCGGTCACGCGGTCCTGGAAGATGATCGCGTCGTCCGACAGCCGCACGAGCTGGTCGTAGACGTCGCGGAAGCGGTAGGCCACCTCCTGCCCGATCTGATCGAACTCGCGGCGCGAGAGCCGGCCGAGCACGTCGCGCTGGGGGATGACGATGCGCCGCAAGGCCGTGATGTCGCGTTTCACGGCGAGAATCTCGCCGGTCATCTGCTGGTTCGGGCTCTGGAGCACCTGACGCTCCAGATCGTCGAGCCAGTCCTCGAGTTCGTCGACCTCGGGGTGGTAGTGGCCGACCATCGTGTCGACGATGCGGTGCATCAGCGCCATCGGCCCTTCGGCCAGGATGTGAGCGCTCTTGCCGCACAGGTCGGCGACGTGTGCGATGCTGCGCCGCTTGCCGTCGTGCACCGTGACGAGGAACTGGTGCGTGACGAAGAAGTCGGTGTCGTGGGTGTCGAAGGCGTGTTCACTGGCGTGGAAGTTGATGCCGTGGAGCACGACGTAGAGCAGGTCGCCGTAGGCCTCCACCTTCGGATGCGGTGTCTCACTGAGCGCATCCTCGACGGCCAGCTCGTGGATGCCGAACACGTCATGCAGCAGCACGCCGTCCTCGACCGACGGCTCGGTCACGTCCGCCCACACGTAGACGCCGCTGCCAGGAACGAGCCACGCGGGATCGAGGGTGTCGACGGCAGCGGTCCGGCCGTCACGGTGTACGAAGTAGCGAATCACGAAAGCTCCGGCAAGCGCAGTGCCGTGAGCAGCGCGCGGAAGCGGGGTTCGGCGCGCAGCGGATCGGCGGCGGGATGCACGGCCAGCAGTACCATCCACGGGCCTCCGAGCCGATGGGCGCGCAGCGCCTCGAGGGCCAGCGCGCGCTCACCCACGGCGGCCAGCAGGAATGCCAGCTCCACCGGTGGCACGTAGGTGGTGACGGCCCGCGCCTGCACGGCCCGCAACACTTCGCGGGCCTCGCCGAGGCGCCCGATCCCGACCAGCAGGTGCGCGTAAATCACGTTGAACTGCGCCGACGGATCGAGCGCGATGGCGCGCCGGTAGCTCTGCTCCGCCGCCGCCCAGTCCCAGTCGCCTTGCGTCTGCACGTGAGCGAGAGCTTGCCAGCCGGCCGCGAGGGTCGGATCGAGGGCGACGGCGCGTCGCGCCGAAGCGCCGGCCAGAGGGAGCAGCTCCAGCGCCGACTGCACGCCGAACCCGGACTGCAGCACGAGCACACTGCCCAGGGCGGCGACCGCGCCAGAGACCCAGCGCCGTAGGGCACGCGGCGCGACGACCGGCGGCGCCACCGGGGCGACGGCCTCGGGAGCCGGCGGGTGACCGCCATCGCTGGCCGGGCTGACTACGGTCATCTCGCCGTCGAGCAGATAGCCCCGTCCGCGCACCGTGCGAATGGCGACGTGGTCGTCGCCGAGCGCGCGGCGGATTTCGACCAGGCACTGCACGAGCGAATCATCAGTGACCGCCACGTCGCCC
>JANORI010000246.1:0-4421 GCA_031415235.1 Acidobacteriota bacterium
TGCCCTTCAGGACGATCTTCATGCCGGTGGCATCCTTGAGTCGCTTGACGTAGTCCCAGTCAAACGCCGGGCGCGGTCCTGGAGGCCCGGACACGCCGCGATGCATCGGACGCTGATACCCCGGTTGGTGGTTGTGGCAGCTCTGGCAGAGCGGCCGGTTGTAGCCCTCGCTGCCTTGTGAGCGCCGCGCCAGCTCGCGGTTGCTGCCGCCCAGCAGATCGATCGTCCAGACCAGCACCGGACAGCCCGCCGCCTTGACCTTGTCGAGCGTGCGCCGGGTGACATCCCAGTCGGAGTTGGCGTACAGCTGGAACCAGTGCGGCTCGCCTCGAGCCTCGGCAATCGCCTCGTACGACTGCGAACTCTGGTGCGACTGGATCTGCAGAATGCCGCGCGCGCGGGCCGCGCGGGCCGCGCCGCTCTCGCCTTCGGTGTGATACGCCTCGAGCGCTGCAACCGGGCACAGGAAGAGCGGCGTCGCCCCGCGTTTGCCGAAGAGCGTGACCGCCGTGTCGAGCTTCACGTCTGGACCAAGACGTCTGGCCTTGAGGGCCAGGCGTTGAAAGCCTTCGCGATTGGCGCGACGCGTCTCGAAGTCGTCGACGCCCATGTGGATGTAGGCCCAGTGCTGCGGCAGCACGTTGGCATGGGCCACCTGCTCGAAGTCCCACACGTTGATGGCCTCGTCGGCCGACTCGACGATCTGACCCGTCAGGTGCACGTCGAGCGCGACCGGCGGCTGCGCCGCGCCGGCCTGCGCCGCCGTTGACCGCACCGGCGCCATCGGCGCCAGGTGGAACTCCGTGCCGCAGTCGGCGCAGACCGTCCGCGTGGCCCGCGTGCGCGCCAGTTCCCGGTCGACTTCCCGCTGCCAGACGGGCGACAGGGCAGGGTAGGCCAGGCCCAGGACAGGACTGCCGGCCAGCATCTTGAAGAAGTGGCGGCGGCTGGTGCGAGTCTCTTCTGCGTCTACGCGCCCGTGTTCCCTGGTCATGTCCGTGCCCCTTCGAAGGCTGCCAGGCCACCAGGGCCAAGCACCACTCAGCGCCGAAAGTGTAGCCCATCGTTGGGCCTTGGGGAATGCTCCCCGCCAAAAACCGGCCCGCGCGTTTTCCTCTTTCCGCCTTCGGGGCTGACGCCGTAGCATGAGGATCTGATGTCCGAATCCCGACTCGTGCCCACTACGCGTTCGACCGACTGTGCGCGCCGCACCGTGCTTTGCGGCGCTGCCGGATTGGTGCTGGCGTGGCTGACCCCCATTCGCACCGCCGCGCAAGAGGCCCCTGGGCCGCCACCCGCTGACGGCGACCTGCTCGTGCGGGTCGGCGACCCCAATCTGATTCCCATCGCACCCGACGACGTGCCGTATAACGGTCGCGGCCTGATGGTGTGGGCTATTGCGCCCACGGGTAATGCGCCGAAGAACTTCGCCATGCATCAGATCATCGTGGCGCGGCTCAACCCGTCGACGTTGGCCGAATCGACGAGGGCCCGTGCGGCCGACGACGTCGTGGCCTACTCGGCGATCTGTACCCACAACGGCTGCGAGGTCGACGAGTCGCTCGGCGACAGCCAGACCATCTACTGCAGTTGCCACCAGTCGACGTTCGACCCCCGCGAATCAGGCGCGGCGATCGGTGGTCCGGCAAATCGTGGTCTGCCGGCGCTGCCGCTGCGGCTCGACTCCGGGCGGATCGTCGTTGCCGGTCCTTTTACGTCGACGCCTGGATACGGACCGCTCGCGTAGAGGCGAGGGCGCTCCGCTCGGCGGGCGGCAGGGGCGGGCGACCTAGCGGCTGAGCGACGCGAGAAACGTGCTCGTCAACGCCAACCCGGTCTCGAGGTCGCGGCGATTGTTCGCGAAGCCGACCCTCACGTAGCCTTCCATGCCCATGGCGCTTCCGGGCGTGAACATCACGCCGTGCTGCTCGAGCAGGCGTATGCAGAAATCGCGCGAGGGGAGGTCGAAGGCGTACTTCACAAGCGCCGTGCAGCCCGACCGCGGCTTCACGTAGGACACAGACGGCTCGGCGGCGATCCACCCATCGAGGATCGCCAGGTTGTCGCGCAGGATCGCGTGGTTGCGGACCAGCAACGCGTCGCGGTGTTCGAGGGCCAGGGCCGCGAAGTAGTCGTCGAGCATCCCGACGCTGATGGTGGTGTAGTCGCGATGCACCTCGACACGCCCCAGTACCTCCGCCGGCCCGGCGATCCAGCCCAGCCGCAGGCCCGCGAGCGAGTACGTCTTGGACATACTCGCCGTGCTGATGCCCTTGTCGTAGATGTCGGCCATCGACGCGGTGTAGCCGTTGCCGTGTTGATCGGTGCCACGGTAGACCTCGTCGCAGAGTACGTAGGCGCCGCACGCCCGGGCGATGTCGGCAACGCCCCGCAAGACCGACTCGTCCATCAGCGACCCCGTCGGGTTGTTCGGGTTGTTGATGGCGATGAGCTTCGTCTGTGGGCCAACCAGGCGTGCCAGCTCGTCGAGGTCGGGCAGGAACCCGTGGTCTTCTCGCAGCGTCAGGCGCCGCACCTCAGCCCCGTATGACTCTGGAAGTGAGTGGTGCTGCTGATAGGTGGGGAACACCGACACGACCTGGTCGCCGGGCTCGACCAGCGTCGCGTACAGCAAGGCGTTGGCGCCGATAGCGCCGTGCGTGACGAGCACGTTTTCGGCGGCCTGCCGTGCATACAGCGACGCCACTGCCGTCCGTAGCCGTGCCGACCCGGTGATGGCGCCGTAGGTCAGCTTGAGGTTCGACAGGTCGACCACGACGCAGTCGGTCGTGCCCGTGAGCGCCAGTAGCTCTCCGAACGTGATCGACTCGACGCAGGTCTCGGCCAGATTGAACGCGCACGCTGTCTCGTACTCGTTCATCCACTGCTCGACGCCAAACGCTGCGATCCTCATGGCGACATCCTAGAGCCAGGCTGTCTTGGCCCGCGCGATGGCCGCCCGCACCGCCTCCGGCGCCGTGCCGCCGTAGCTCTGCCGGCTCGACACGGAGTATTCCGGCGACAAGACCGAGAAGGCATCGGCGGTGATGCGCGCATCGACCTGCTGCATCTGCGCGAGCTCGAGCCGGTCGAGCGTGCAGCCTGCGGCATCGGCCACGCCGACGATCCTGGCGGTGATGTGGTGCGCCTCGCGGAAGGGCACGCCCGCCACGCGCACCAGCCAGTCGGCCAGATCGGTGGCGGTCGGGAATCCTCGCTCGACAAACGCCCGCATCTGGTCGCCGCGCACCGTCATGTCGCGGATCATGCCGGCCATCGCCTGCACGCACACGAGCGTGGTGTCGAACGCGTCAAAGAGCGGCTCCTTGTCTTCCTGCATGTCCTTCATGAAGGTCAGCGGCAGGCCCTTGAGCATCACCAGCAGTCCGGTGAGCGCGCCGATGACCCGGCCCGTCTTGCCGCGCACGAGCTCGGCCGCGTCGGGATTGCGCTTCTGCGGCATGATCGACGAGCCGGTCGTGAACGCGTCCGACAAGGCGATGAACCGGAAGCCGTCGCTGCACCACAGCGTGAGTTCCTCGGCAAGGCGGCTCAAGTGGACTGACAGCATCGACGCGGCGAACAGGAACTCGGCGATGTGATCGCGCGACGCCACCGCGTCCATGGAGTTCTCGGTCGGGCCCGCGAATCCCAGGGCCTGCGCGGTGAAGTGCCGATCGATCGGGAACGCGGTTCCCGCCAGAGCTGCCGATCCGAGTGGACACAGACTCGTCCGCTCGCGGGCACCGGCGAGGCGCTGACGGTCGCGGCCGAGCATCTCGACGTAGGCCATCAGGTGATGCGCGAACGTCACTGGCTGCGCCACCTGCAGGTGCGTGAAGCCCGGCATGATCGTGTCCACGTGCTGGTCGGCCCGCTCGACCAGTGCCCGCTGCAGGTCTTGCACGGCGGCGGCGAGTGTCGCGATGGCCGAGAGCATCCACAGCCGCACGTCGGTCGCGGCCTGGTCGTTGCGGCTCCGGGCGGTGTGCAGACGTCCCGCCGCATCGCCGATGATCTCTTTCAAGCGCGACTCGACATTCATGTGAATGTCTTCGAGGTCGACCGAGAACGCGAAGGTGCCCTGCTCGATCTCGGCCAGCACGTTCGTCAAGCCGGCGCGAATGGCGTCGGCGTCAGGCTGGCTGATGATGTGCTGTCGCGCCAGCATCTCGGCATGGGCGAGTGACGCCGCGATGTCCTCGCGGTACAGCCGTTGGTCGAAGCCGATCGACGGATTGATCGTCTTCATGATGTCGGCTGGTGCGGTGCTGAACCGTCCGCCCCACATCGTGTTGGCGCCTGGTGATGCGTTTGACATCGGGTCCCCGGATGGATGTCGCCGAAGCGGCGAGCGTCAGATCCCCACGTACCAGGCCCACCCGTTCTTCGGGTTGCCCTTGTCGCCACCGTCGTCGAGG
>JANORI010000247.1:0-2889 GCA_031415235.1 Acidobacteriota bacterium
GAAGGCCCAGATGTCGGCCCGCCGTTCGACCGGCCGGCCGCGGGCTTGTTCCGGCGCCATGTAGGCGGCGGTGCTGAGAATGACGCCCTGCAGCGTCATCGCCGGCGACGTCATCACGGTGGGCGCGTGCGTGGCGCCCGCCGACGCGCTCGCGGGATTCGGGTCGAGCGGCTTGGCGAGACCGAAGTCGAGCACCTTCACGACGCCGTCGGGCGTGACGCGGATGTTGGCGGGCTTGAGGTCGCGGTGCACGATCCCCGCTTCGTGCGCGGCTTCGAGCCCCTCGGCGATTTGGCGGGCGAGCAGCACCGCCTCGTCGAGCGGCACGGGTCCGCGTGCGATGCGCTGCGCCAGATCCTCGCCCTCCACCAGCTCCATGGCAAGCGCCAGCGTGGGCGGCGCGCCGTCTGCGCCGGGCACTTCTTCCAGGCCGTAGATCTGCGCGATGTGCGGATGGTTGAGCGTGGCCAGGGTCTTGGCTTCGCGTTCGAAACGGGCACGCCGCTCCGGATCCAGCGCGAACTCGGGCGGCAGGGTCTTGATGGCGGCCGAGCGGCCCAGGCGCGTGTCTTTCGCGCGATACACTTCGCCCATGCCGCCGGCGCCGAGCGGGGCGACGATCTCGTACGAGCCGAGGCGGGTACCTGGGGACAGCGACATCGTCAGGCCGCGCCTATTCTAGCTACAAAGGGACGCCCCAGAGGACACTTCCGTCGTGAGTTGCCAAGCACACGGACGGGAGCCTTGCGATGGACACATTCGCGGGTCCGAATCACCCGGTCTGGCACTGCGAGTGGTCGCACAGGGTGTGCCGATAGGCAAATAATGTTGCGACTTTTTTGCGTGTAGGCACAATTAGTCATGGCTGAAGCACGCTCGTTGCAGGCCCTCATCGATCAGGATCTCACCCAGAAAATGGTCCTGCTGGCGCGCTTCGCGACCTGTCGTCCATCCAGTTGTTGGCGGGCCTGATCCCGGAGCGGGTGGGCTCGCCGTTGTCGCTGAATGCCTTGCGCGAGGACCTCGAGGTGAGCCACCGCGGGATCACGCACTGGATGGACGTGCTCGAGCGCCTCTATCACGTGGTTCGCATCCGGCCGTTCGAATCGTCGAGAGTGCGCAGCCTGCGCAAGATGCCAAAAGCCTACTTGTGGGATTGGAGCCAGGTGGCTGCCCCTGGGCCGCGACTGGAGAACATGGTCGCCATGCACCTTCTCAAGCTGTGCCACTTTCTGCGCGACCATGACGGCTACGACGTAGAGCTTGGCTATCTGCGCGATCGGACCGGCAAGGAGGTGGACTTTGTCGTCACCTTCAAGGGCCGACCGTGGATGGTTGTCGAGGTGAAGGTGTCAGACACGGCCGTCGACTGCCGTCGACCCATCCCTGATCTATTTCCGCGATCGGTTGAAGATTCCCTACGTCTACCAGGTCGTGCTCGAGGCTCGTCGGGACATGATCGATCGCGGTGTCCGCGTGGTACCTGCCCACGCCTTCCTGGGCGCTCTACCGTGACGGTCGGCTACGGCACGACGGCGAACTTGCGCTTGGATCCTGGCCGATAGAGGGAGAAGTGACGACGGTCCAGCGTGAAGATCCGCGAGTGTCCATCCCGTTCGGCCACGCGCACGAGCGCCGCGTCGGCCAGGTCCATCGGGAGGTCGCGATACTTCTCCATGAGTGCCCGGATGCGCGGCACATCGTCCGCGTCGAGTCGAGCGAAGCGCAGCTGTCCAGATTCGACACGGCTCCAGAGGGCCAGCTGCATGCGCCACGAAGCGCTCAGCAAGTACATGGCTTCCGTAAAGGCCGGCCAAACGGTGACGAGCGGCGGCCTGATGTGCTTCGACGCCTGGACGCAGTGATGATGGCGCGCGTCGTCGGCGTCGAGCAACGCCACCAGCGGACCGGCGTCAACCAGCACGTCGGGCTCGGGCCTTGGCGCGGACCAGCTCTGTGAAGCGCTCGCCCGTGGTGTGCGTCGCGTCGGAGGCAGGCAGGCGGCCGATGCCAATCACATCCACCCACGCGTCATACACCGAGTCTCCGTCCGGCTGTTTCGACTCGCTGGCGGCATAGTGCTCGATGGCCTCACGCACCACGTCGGAGCGGGTTTGCCGCCGAGTGCGGACGAGTCGTTCGAGTGTGCGCTCGGTGGTCGGTGAGAGTCTAACCGTGAGAGCCATGGGCGTATTACACGAACGTATCACATTGCCGCGGGCTTGGACAAATTGTTGGAGCGCATAGGAGCGCATATTCTCCCAGCGCGAGCTCCGACGAGTCGTGGAAATCCGCATCCTGCCGGGTCGGGGTGTCCATGGGGCTCTACAAAAATGTAGAATGGGCACACTATGGCCGGCGAAACGCAGATCTCCGCGCTCGTATCGAAGACGACCAAGGCCCTGCTCGACCGCCACGTGCGGGCGACCGGGGTGAAGAAGGGGCACCTGGTCGAGCAGGCCCTGCGCCACCACCTGCAGGCGCTCCAGGAACTGCCGGCGGATGTCGTCGTGCACACCAGACTCGTGGTGACCCGCGCCTCGGGCGTGGCCGTGCAGCAGCAACTCACCACGGGCAAGCCCACCGCCGCGCTGCGCGCCTTGATGCGGGATGGACGTTAGGAAGCTCCGCGACACCGACGACCGGGCGGCGTTCCGATCGGCCAACGCGGAACTCGATCGCTTCCTGCATCAGTTCGCCGGCCAGAACCAGTTTCGCCATCACCTCGGCGTCACCTACGTGGCCGTCGACAACGGGCGCATCCTCGGCTACGCCACCGCGGCCGCGGCGCATCTGGAGATCGACGGCGTGCCGGCCGCCGCCCGGAGGAAACTGCCGGCCTATCCGCTGCCCGTGCTGCGGCTCGCGCGTCTTGGCGTCGATGCCTCC
>JANORI010000248.1:0-2716 GCA_031415235.1 Acidobacteriota bacterium
CGACAGGAGTTCGTCTGGCGTGGTGGGTGGCGTTGGTGTGGCGGTGTTCTTCATCACCTACAACACGACAATAGCCGGTGAATCCGTTCCGGGGCCCGAAAATCCCAAGCGGAGCAAGGGGGAGGCGGCAACCGGCCTCCACCCGGCCGGAGGTTCAGAAGTCGCCTTGGCATCCGTCAGACCATGGCGGGTGGGAGTCCCGTGAGCCCGGCCCACATTGCCCACCGTCCGAAGGTACGAGTTCGAGAATGAGCCCCACAAGGGCGATTGGCTGGGTGTCTGGGACGACCTACGTCGCCGCCAGCACTGCGCGCGCCGCATTCGCGCCGGATCCGCCCGTGAGGCCGAGCCCAGGGTGCGTGCCGGCGCTGCACAGCCACACGCCGTCGATGGGCGTGCGGTACTGGCTCCAGCCAAGTAGCGGGCGCATCGTGAAGAGCTGATCGAGCGCCAGTTCGCCGTGATGGATGTGGCCGCCGGCCATGCCCCATTCGCGTGCGAGGTCGGCTGGCGTCAGCACCTCCGCTTCCACGATCAGGCTGCGCACGCCCGGCATGTAGCGATCGAGCGTGTCGAGCACGGCGCGCAGCAGGCCCTGGCGTTCCGTGTCCCACGAGCCCTCGCGCAGCGTCAACGGCGCGTACTGCGCGTAGATCGACATCACGTGCGCGCCGGCCGGCGCCAGGGTGGGGTCCACCAGCGTGGGGATGACGGCTTCGAGCCACGGCGTGGGGGAGTAGCGCCCGTATTTCGCGTGGTCGAAGGCGCGTTCCATCGCGTCCACATCGGGCGCCATGCGCACGCGCGTGGCCAACTGCTCGCGATCCGCGCCGGGCACGACCGGCAGGCCCGAGAGCGCCAGGTTCACTTTCGCGAGCACGCCCCTGGTGCGGTAGTTCGCGGCGCGCCACCGGAACTCGGCCGGCAGCGCCATCGGATCGCACAGCGCGAACGTGCTCTTGGGATCGATGCCCGACACGACGACCGTCGTGTCGAGAGTGCGGCCGTCGTCCAGACGCACGCCCGTGGCCGCGCCGTTCGACCCGGTGAGGATCTCGGCGACTCCCGTGCCGGTCAGGATGGTGACGCCGGCCTGTTCGGCTGCCCGACGCAACGCGGTGGCGAGGGCGCCCGGTCCGCCGCGCGGCCAGGTGGCCGCGGCGTTGCCAGCCACGTCGTTGGCGGCGTGCAGCAGGAAGAGCAGGCCGCTGCCGGCCGACCACGGCCCCAGCAGGTTGCCGAACACGCCGTCGGCGGCGAGGGCCGCCTGCACGACCGGCGTCTCGACGTGCTCGGCTAGCAGATCGGCCACTGGCATCGGACCCCAGCGCAGCAGGCGATAGCCATCGGGGCGGCCCAGGGCACGAAACGCGCGCGCGGTGTGCAGCAGGCGCCACAGCTCGCGGGTCGACGGCGAATCCACCGACGGCGGCGTGTGGTTGAACACCGACGCCACGACGCGCCCGAGCTTCGCGCGCGCCTGCATGAACGCCGGCCACTGCGCCGCGTCCTTTGGTGAGTGCGCGCCCAGGCTCGCGGCCGCGCGGGCCACGTCGTGCCATAGCGTGACAGCGCGTCCCTGGCCATCGAGGGCCGTGAGCCACGCGTCGCTGGTCACGAACTCCAGGCCGTGTTCGCCGAGCCGCAGGTCGCGGGCCACGTCAGCACGCAGCGGACCCACGCTGTGCGCCGCGGACGGCACGAGGAAGCCCGGCGCCAGTTCGCGGGTGACGGCCGCGCCGCCCACTTCGGCGCGACGCTCCACCACCGTGACCTGCCGTGTGGCTCGCGCCAGCAGCGTGGCGCACACGAGGCCGTTCACGCCGCCGCCGATGATGACGATCGGCGCGCTCACTTGCGGAAGTCCTTCAGCACGCGGGCTGCGGCGTTCTGCCCCGGCGCGCCCATGATGCCGCCGCCGGGATGCGTGGCCGATCCGCACATGTAGAGCTTCTCTACCGGCGTGGCGTACTGCGCCCAGCCGGGCACCGGTCGCAGGAAGAAGAGCTGCTCGAGCGACAACTCGCCCTGGAAGATGTTGCCCTCGCTGAGCCCGAAGTCGCGCTCGATGTCGAGCGGCGTGAGCACCTGCCGGTGGCGGATGATGTTCCTGATGTTGGGCGCGTGCACGGCGATGGCGTCAATGACGGCGTCGCCGAACGCCTCGCGACGCGCGTCGTCCCACTCGTCGCCAGGCCTCAGGTGATACGGCGCGTACTGCACGAAGCACGACATCACGTGCTTGCCCGGCGGGGCAAGCGACGCGTCAGTCAGCGTCGGAATCACCATGTCGATGTACGGCCGGCTCGAGAACGCGCCATGTTTGGCTTCGTCGTAGGCGCGCTCCATGTAGTCGACCGACGGCGAGATCGAGATCGCGCCGCGCAGGTGTTCGCCGCGGCCGGGCAGGCACGTGAAGTCTGGCAGCGCGTCGAGTGCGAGGTTCACTTTCCCGGAAGAGCCGCGGTACTTGTAGCGGCGCACGCCTTCCAGGAACTCGTCGGGCAGTTCCTTCGGCTCGAGGAAGCGCTCGAAGGTGAGGCGCGGATCGACGCTGCTCACCACGACGTCCGCCAGGATTTCGTCGCCGTTTGCGAGCACGACGCCCGTGGCGCGTCCTGCGCGCGTGAGGATCTTCGCGACCGGGGCTTCGGTGCGAATCTCGGCGCCGAACTGCCGCGCTGCGCCGGCAATGGCGTTCGACACCGCACCCGTG
>JANORI010000249.1:0-13010 GCA_031415235.1 Acidobacteriota bacterium
GACGATCCAGCGGTGGTTCCGCGCGCCACGGCGCCCACAGCCCGAGCGTTGCCAGCAGCCCGACACCGAGCGCGCCAGCCATGGCCCACGGCAGCCCGCGTGCCGCCGCGGAGCGCGGCACCGCGCCGGGCGATACCACGCCCGGCATCGAGGCACCCAGCGTGGCGGCGTCCGCCAACAGGAAGCGCGCCACCGCGATGTCGCCCACCCGCGCCTTGCGGTCTTTCTCGAGGCAGCGCTGGATCAGCGTGACGAGCGGACGCGGCACGTCGGCAGGCAGCGCCGACCAGTCCGGCGTCGACTTCACCACCGCGGCAATCATCTCGGTCGCGTCCTCGCCCGCGAACGGGCGCACGCCGGCCAGCATCTCGTAGAGCACCGCGCCAAACGCCCAGACGTCGGTGCGCTTGTCCACGATCTTCCCGCGCGCCTGCTCGGGGCTCATGTAGGCGGCCGTGCCGAGAATCATCCCGGCCTCAGTGCCTGCCGCGCCGTAGCCTTGGCGAAGGTGGGCGGGGGAGGTGATGGTCGGCGAGTTCATCGCCTCGGGGCTCGATGCGGCCGCGCGGTCGAGCGCTTTGGCGAGACCGAAGTCGAGCACCTTCACCGTGCCATCAGGGCGCAGCTTGATGTTCGCGGGCTTCAGATCGCGATGGATGATCCCCTGCTCGTGGGCGGCTTCGAGCGCCTCCGCGATCTGCTTCGCGATTGGCAGGGCGTCATCGATTGGGATGGCGCCGCGGGCGATGCGCTGCGACAGGTCCTCGCCCTCGACGAGTTCCATCACGAGCGCGGTGATGCCCCCCTGCCCTGAGCCTGTCGAAGGGGCCTGCCCTGAGCCTGCGTGCCCTGAGCCTGCCGAAGGGGTCGAAGGGCCACACTCTTCGAGGCCGTAGATGCCCGCGATGTTGGGGTGATTCAGCGAAGCGAGCGTCTTGGCTTCGCGCGTGAAGCGCGCAAGACGATCCGCGTCATGCGCGAACGCCTCGGGCAAGACCTTGATCGCCACGTCACGATCCAGCTTCGTGTCGCGCGCACGGAAGACCTGCCCCATGCCGCCTTCGCCCAGCTTGTCCAGGACGCGATACGGCCCGAGCATGTCGCCAATCAGCACGGCGGTGCCCCGGGGTGCGGAAGGGCCGAGCGGCGTTGATCCCACGACGTGGCCTGGAGCGGCCGTGAGGAAGTCGTACGGCTGACCGAGCGACGGGCGAGGCGCATGCCGGGGACGAGAGCCAAGGTGTGCGTGATTATACGGGCCAGGCGGTCCCATTGGCAGGGTCTGTGCTGTGGAAGCTGCCGGAGCTGTGAACGCCTTGCCCCGGGGCCGTCAGACCGCGATCTGACACCGCTGGTCTGCCGCCACACCCTGCGTGCCGCTGGTGGGGCGTTCGTATCGATCGCGATACGGCGCGTTCATGAGGGTGGCGCTGAACTGCGCGGCGCCGTCCAGCGGCACCGTGACGCCAGTCACTCTCAGACGATCGTCGCCGACGCCGCTGCCCCGAAGGTGCGCGAGGTCGCTCGAATCCATCGCTCGAGATCACAAAGTGGCCGGCCGGTATCGACGTCGTGGGAGAACCCCACGCGCATGGTCAGTGCGTTGTCATACCAGGCGCAGGCCGGTCCGCGCGCGAGGCCGTGGCGCTCATGCGATGCCGAAGAAACAGGCGGCGTTTTCGCCGAGCACCCGCGCCTTCGACGTCTCAGGCAGGTGCTGGCTACTACGCACGAGCGCACCGACGTGTTGTTCGCCGAGCGGGAACGGATAGTCGGAACCGAGCATGACGCGCTCGTCGCCCATCACCTCGGTCAGCAGCCTGAGCGCCCGGTCGTCGAACACCGCGGAATCCACCGAGAACCTGTCGACGTAGTGGCTCGGCGGATGCTCGCACTTGCCGCGCGCGATGTCGCGGTTGTGCCAGGCGTTGTCGAGCCGGCCCAGCAGGTAGGCAAAGCTCCCACCGCCATGTGCGAAACAGATCCGCAGGGATCGGGGCAGCCGGTCGAAGCCGCCGCCAAGAATCAAGGTGACGATGGCCAGTTGCGTCTCGGCCGGCATGCCCACCGTCCAGCCCGCCATGTAGCGAGGCATCCGCTCGGGCGCCAGCATGTCCCACGGATGGACGAGTACCGGGAGATCTTCCGCCGCGCAGTGGGCCAGAAACGAGACCAGCCCGTCGTCGTCCAGGTTGCGCAGCCCCACGTGATTGCCGATCTGCACCCCCACATGACCGCTCGCCCTGGCCCGCGACACCTCCTCGCACGAAGCGTCGAGATCCTGCAGAGGCACCTGACAGAGCGCGTGCAGTCGGCCGCGACCACGCGCACACAACTCGAGTGCCAGGTCGTTGTAGACCCGCGCGCATTCGCGCGCGTGCGCCACTGGACGGTCGTAGGCGAACATCACCGGCGTCGCGCACAGGATCTGCCGGTCGACTCCGTCCCGGTCCATGTCGGCGAGCCTGACCTCGGGGTCCCAGCAGGCCGAGGTAATCGGCCGGAACTCGGTCTCTCCGAGCATGATGTGCGCGCGGCCGGGTCCATCGTGGCGGACCGTCGGCCAGCCGGCCGTTCCGAAACGCGTCGCGAAGTCCGGCGCGTTCGGGGGGAAGAAGTGCGAGTGCATATCGATGGTCAGCATGGCTCGCCGCTACTGCCCACGCCCGTTCACGACGCCGGCGCCACGGCAGCCGATTTGCCGGGATGGACCGTGCCGCACCTCCGGCAGGTGCGCAGCGACTCGCTGCCATAGAACACCTCGAAGAGCGGCGGCAGATCCTTCACGATGCTCTTCAGCTGCACTTCCACCCGGTGCACGAGTGCATGGCACTGCTGGCAGTACCACTCGACCGCGTCGAGTGCGCCCTGGGGCCGTCGGCGTTCGATGACCAGCCCGATCGAGCCCTCTTCGGGTCGCTGGGGCGAGTGCCGCACGTGCGGCGGCAACAGGAAGATGTGCCCCTCGCGAATCGGGACATCGACGATCGCGCCGTCCTGAATCGTGCGGAGCACCATGTTGCCCTTGAGCTGGTAGAAGAACTCTTCGTAGGGATCGTCGTGGAAGTCGGTCCGCTGATTCGGCCCGCCGACGATGGTCACGATGAAATCGGTGTCCTGCCAGATCTGCTGGTTGCCGACCGGCGGCTCGAGCAGGTGCTTGTGCTCTTCAATCCACTTGGGAAAATCAATCGGCAATAACATCAGTCCTCCTCACAGGCTTACGCCCCTGACATGATGATTAGGCGTCCACGGGGCGATAGGCGACGGCCTGCATCTCGATGAGCAGGTGCGGATGCGGCAACTGGTGGACGGCGACGGTGGTGCGGGTCGGCCCCTGCTCGTCGAAGAATTCGCCGTAGACCCGGTTGTAGCCGCCAAAGTCATTCATGTTTACGAGATAGCTCGTGATCGCGACGCAATCCGCGAGGTCGGCGCCGGCGGCGCGCAACATGTCGCGGATGTTCTCGATGACGGCGCGCGTCTGCACGGCGATGTCGAGGGTCGTCGTGCCGAGCCCATCTACCTCGGCTCCGGCGATCGTGTTGTCGGACTGCCGGGCGCTGGTGCCGGACACGAACACGAATGGCCCCGCGCGTTTCACATGCGGGAATCGCCCTCGCGGGGCGGCCTTGCCGGCAACGACAGTCATAGCTTGACGCACACGTTGGTGAGTTCCGAGTAGAAGTCGAGGGAGTGGCGTCCGCCTTCCCTGCCGAGGCCCGAGAGTCCCATGCCGCCAAACGGCGTGCGCAGGTCGCGGAGAAACCAGCAGTTGACCCAGGCAATGCCCGCGTGCATCTGCTGCGCCACGCGATGTCCGCGGGACAAGTTCGTCGTCCACATGGCCGCGGCCAGTCCGTAGTGCGAGTCGTTGGCGAGAGCCACCGCCTCCTCTTCGGTATCGAACGGCGCGAGGTGACACACCGGGCCGAAGACTTCGTCCTTCACACACCGCGCGTCTTCCTTCAGGCCGACCCAGATCGTGGGGTCGATGTAGCTGCCGCCATCTCGGGCGTCGCCAAACGTCGGCACGCCGCCGCCGGTCACGACGGTCGCCCCTTCGCTGCGTGCGCGCGCATAGTAGTCGAGCACCTTGTCGCGGTGCTGTCGCGAGATGAGCGGCCCCGTCGTGGACGTGGGATCGTCGGGCCACCCGTGGTGCAGCCGGCCGGCCTCCACCGCCAACGCGGTGACGAAGCGTTCGAAGATGGGGCGCTCCACATAGACGCGCTCCGTACACAAGCATACTTGCCCGCAGTTGGAGAACACCGACTGCACCGTGCCGGCCAGCGCGCGGTCGAAGTCGGCATCGGCAAACACCAGGGCCGCGTTCTTGCCGCCCAGCTCGAACGACACTGCCTTGATGGTTGGCGCCACCGCTCGCATGATAGCCGCGCCAGTCGACGACTCGCCCGTGAACGTGACGCCATCCACGTCCGGATGGGTCGTGAGGAACTCACCGGCGGAGTTCGGCCCGAACCCGTGGACGAGGTTGAACACGCCCGGCGGCAGCCCCACGTCGTGGATGATCTCGGCGAGCAGCGTGGCGCTCGACGGCGTCTCCTCGGACGGCTTCACGACCACCGCATTGCCGCAAGCGAGCGCCGGTGCGACCTTCCACGTGAGCAGCAGCAGCGGCAGATTCCACGGCACGATCACCGCGACGACACCGAGCGGCTTGCGCACGGCGTAATTGAGCGCGCCCTGGCCGTCGGCGGTATCGAGGGCAAAGGCTTCGAGGCCAGCGCCGCGAATGATCGCGGCAAAGGTGCGGAAGTTCGCGGCCGCTCGGGTCACGTCGAACCCGCGGGCTACCGACAGTGGTTTCCCGGTGTCGGCCGATTCCGCGGCCGCGAGCGCCTCGGCGCGGTCGTCGATCGCCTGGGCCATGCGGTCGAGCCACGCCGCCCGGTCGGCGACGGCCAGATGTCCCCACGGACCGGCGAGCGCGCGCCGCGCCGCGTGCACCGCCCGATCGACGAGGGCCGCGTCGGCCTCGTGCACCGAGGCCAGGTCCCGTCCGTCGACCGGGGAGCGTTTCAGGAACGTCTGCGCCCCGTCCACGAACCGGCCATCGACGTAGTTGCGGCGCTGTGCCAGCGCGGTCGTGCTGCCGACCGGGGCGACCAGCGGAGAGGGGTGTCCAGGCGTCATGAGCATTGACTGAGAGTGCGTGAACCGGACGGCGTCACGCCGTGCGGCGGACCGTCCGCAGCGCCTCGGCAACATGAGTCATGGACATGTGCGGCTCCCGTGGGTCCTCTAACGGCTGGACGGCGAGACGGGCTTCTCCGACAGCGCCTTGAACGGCGTCGTCAGCGTCCCAATCCCCTCGATTTCGACCGTCATGACATCGCCCGGCTTCAGAAACGTCTGCCGCTCCATGCCGGTTCCGGCCGGCGTGCCCGTCAGAATCACGTCGCCCGGATAGAGCGTGAGCCGGGAGGTGAGAAACCCGATCATGTGCGGCTCGTCCCAGATGAGCTCGCTCGTGTTCGCCTCCTGCACCGTCTTGCCGTTCAGCTTCGCCGAGATCTTCAGGTTGTAGGGATTCGGCAGGAACTCCTTCGGCACGATCACGGGGCCAAACGGCGCCGCGCGATCCACGCTCTTTCCGTCGAACCAGTTGTTCCCCCCGAACATCGACACTTCTCGGAGGCGCTCGCTACCCCGGTCGGTGAGGTCCTGCGCCAGGCTGTAGCCGAAGACGTAGTCGTGCGCCTGCTCGCGCGGCACGCGGTAGGCGGGTCGGGGTCCCATGATGATGGCCAACTCCACTTCGTAGTCGGTGCGCTGACGTCCATCGACGATGTAGAAGGGTTCGCCAGGATCGATGATGCAGGAGCGCGGCGACTTGGCAAAAAAGATGGGCGCGTCGCGGTCGGGGACGATACGGGCGGCGGCCGTGGCGTCGAAGCCGCCACCACCGCCACCAGCGGGGCGTCCGCCAGGGGCACCAGGGGCGGCCGCGGCTGCTCCGGCCGGCGGGGCAGCGCCCGCGGGCGCTGGGGGAGCAAACGACACGCTGCCCATCCCCTCGGCGTGCGCCTTGTAGTTGGCCGCCGCCGCCAGCATGTTCCAGGGGTACTTGATGGGCGCCTTGAACGACACGTTGGCGACGTCGAACGCAAATGCCGCCGTACCGAGATTCGCGGTCTTGAAGTGATTGGCGATCTGATAGAGCCGCGGCTTCACGCGCTCGTATTCCTCGATCAGCGTGCGCATCTCCGTGGGTATGACGACCGCGGCCAGCTTGACCTGCTGGGTCAGGTGCTGGTTCGCGCCCGCGATGTCGAGCACCTTGTCGCCGAGGACCATGCCCAGACGCACCGTGCTCTGCGCCTCGAAGGTCGCGAGCTTGAATGGTGTGTCCGGCTTGTCCGAGACGCCGCCGCGAGCCGCCTGCTCCCGGCCCAGGACCGGCACGGCGACCAGCACCGCCAGCATCACTGCTCCGCCAGACAATGTCTTCTGCTGTCTCGTCATCACGTGCGCCCTTTCGATGTTGCCGCCGCGGGGCCGCTTCGAACCAGGCGCCGCGAATAGGATAGGATGTATACAGCACAGTTGCCGGTCCGTCAAGCGCCGTGCTGCGCAGGCGGGCGGCGGGAGTTAGGCGGCATACGCCTTTGTGGGCGACAGGCAACCGGCTATGATGACTCGCGTGAAAAGACGCAGCGTGCCCTCGCGGACCGGGCGCCACGACAGTGGTGACACGTCTCCGCTTGCCGACCGCTTCGTGCTCACCGATGTGGTCTCGCATCTGCTGCGGCGCGCGCATTTCCGGGCCGAGAATCTGTTCGAGGCAGAGTGCGGCCACTGGCACCTCACGCCCCGGCAAAAGGCCCTCCTGGTCACGGCGCACCAGCATCCGGGCGAGACGCAGAATCAACTCGCCGAGCGCATCGCGCTCGATCGGAACTCGTTTGCGGAGATGCTGCGCCGCATGGTCGCGCGCGGGCTGCTCAGCCGCGTCGCGGCGCAGACCGACGGACGAGCGTATTCGATCTTCATCACCTCCAAAGGCGAAGCACTCCTTCGCGAGGTGCTGCCGCACGACCTGGTCGTCGAAGAAAAGGTGATCGAGCCGCTGCCGCCGGAATACCGGCCGCTGTTCATCAAGTGCCTGCAGATCCTGGTCGGCGTCGAGCCTTCGGCGCAGGCCGGTGCCCCAGCGCCCGCCGTGCCGCCCGAGCCGGTGCCGGGGCGCGCGCCCGTCCGGCGACCGCGTTCTACACGCTGAACCGAAGTGCTCGGTCGGCGTTCACCCCAATTCCTATCGGGTGAGCGGGCCCGCTTCAGAGGCGCCGATCAGCGCAAACAGGATCACCGCGGCGCGTCACACCTGATTCCGGGCCATCAACGGCCTGACTCGGGCGCCCCGAGCCTCGTCGAGGAGCGTGATAGAGCATCAGGTTCACACGCGGGCGCGGCGTGTCGGGGGCACCCTTCCCTGCTATGGCGCGTATACTCGCGCGCATGAATCCCAAACCCCAGCCCAGTCGTCAGTCGCTCGGGCCGCTCCCCGCTGCACTCGTGGCGCACCTCACGTCGGCCATTGGGGCGCCGACCTCTCATCTGCTGGTGGATGGCCAGCCGCAGGTGCGACAGGACGGCTGGACCCTGGGCGAGAACCAGGTGGACGATACCGAGGGCGAAGGGCACATCACCGACGTGGAAGTCTGCCTGCTGAAGTCGGGGGCCATCCTGACCAGCATCGTCTCGATTACCGGCCGCGCCGACTCGCATACCGCCCACGTGCACGAAACGCCGGAGGAGGCAGCCCATTGGTTGGCCAAGCACTGCCACGGAAAACTCGAAGCGCCGGCCCAGGCCGCTTGGCGCCAGGCATGTGACACACTGCCGGCGCTCCTGGTCTCGCACGGCAAGAAGTAGCGGGCGGCGACAGGACCATGCGATCCATTCCCCTCCGATTGGCCGGACGTGTGTTCCTGAGCGCCGCGGGCCTTCTCGTGGCCACGCCCGCCGCCGCGCAGAGTTTCGGCATCGGGGCCCGGTTGGCGTGGGTCACGAGCGACTCCACCATCGACACCGATTCGGTGCGGTTCACTGGGGGACAGGTCCGTCTGGGCCCGTCCCAGCAAATTGGCGTCGAGGTGTCGCTCGACCGCCTCAGAGCGACGAGAAGATCGGCGGGGGCGTAGGCGGGAGTTTCATCGGAACAGCGCTCCCAGGCTACCAGGGGTCGATGTGGACGCTCGGGGCCTCGGTGTATTTCTCGTCCGCTGGGGTGCCCGCGCCGATGCAGCGCTGCGGAGTCCCGGCGCCGTGCGCCACGCACGCCAACACGCGCCCATACAGCGGTTCGACACGGGCGCCAGGTCGCACCATGCGCGATCCGCGTTCAGCCTCACCCAACGGTAATCGAGGTCACCGTGATCGTGCCGGTCCTGGTGTCGAGCGTTCCGACGACCGTCACCTTATTGCCGGCAAACGCTTTCGGCAGGCGCTGGTCGCTCAGCCGGTAGACGTGATCGGCGTCCACCAACACGTACGAGGCGCCGTGTTCCTCGATGCAGGCATCCGTGCACGCGGCGTCGGTCGGCCCCATGCGCATCGACGCGTGGCTCTGCGCGCACATGCTGTCGGAGATGGTGCCGACAAAAGTCTCGCTGGCCGGGGCGGCACCGAGCGTCACGGCGGCGAGGGCGGTCGCGAGCACGGTCCTCATGGGCAGGCGGGCGCAGCATACCACGCGCCACCCGTCCCTCAAATTCGCGGGGTCAGCGCGTCCTCCAATAGACGGTGTCTTCGCGGGTGGCCTGACGGTGGCCAACGTGCTGCACGGCAGCGCCAACCCCATCGGCGGCACCAATGCGGTCATCAAGCTGCGGTGGGGCGCCGTGCGCCCGTCCGAACTGCTCTTCGGGGGCGCCATGCCGGGCATCACGTTCGCGCTCGGCGAGAACCCCAAGGACCTGCGGCCGGGTGGAGGCGGCGTACAGGAGACGCCGCGGCGCCATCCGTTGACGCGGCCTGGCGTCGAGTACGTCATGCGCGACGCCTTCACCCGCGCGAAGGCGTACCAGCAGCAGTGGCGGGCGTACGAGGCCGCGCGCACGAGCAACCCCAATGCGGCACCGCCGCGCCGCGATCTGCAACCCAACCGTGGCCAGATCGCGCGGCGAGTCGAACTTACGGATGACGATGCGCCCGCCGAACATCACGAAATCCTGCACGAGGGCGTCCAGGTCGATCGACGGCTCGATGGCCAGATTCGACACGCGTACCGCGTAGCGAGTCGAGAACGGATGCTCGCCCGGTCCGAGCACGTCGCGGTCGCGGCCGGGCCGGAGAGGCTCTGGCACCAGGTCGCCCTCGGCTCCGCCTGGCTGCGGGTTCAGATCGTCGGTGGCGTTGTAGCTGTCGATCCAGTGCACGCCGTAGGCGGGCCGGCCATCAGCTGCAGCTGGCGGTACGACACCTCGGCCGCCGTGCGACACTGCGCGTCCCATGCGGGCGTGCGACGCTCGGGAAGTATGAGCGCGGTCGTGGGGGTGTAGCCGGCCCACGACATGTTGGACGTGGTGTCGGGCGGCACGGTGGCGACGTAGATGGTGACCTCGTAGCCGCGGCGCTGTAATTGGCGCGCGGTACACAGGCCCGGTGACCCGCAGCCGATCACGCGACCCGCCTGGCGGCTGCCGGATGTGTGAGGTCGGCAACGAGCGTCCCACGGCCCCACGAGAGCGACATGCCGGCGCCACCGTGCTGCAGGGCTCGTCTGTCCATATGTGGCCCGCATCTTAGCGCCGCAACTGGCGATTGGGGTCGTCGATGCCCGCGGCCTCGCAGAGCGAAGCGCGCACGCCTGCATCACACGCGCCGCAACTTCCGCGCGCCGCGCCGAGACACCGCGAGACTCACGACGGCGTGCCGGGCGAAGGCGACGCCGATCGACGGGTCCCGGTGGAGGTCCCTGACAATGAACGCCATCCCGGTTGACACCCGTGACCAGCTGCCAGGTTACACTGCGGGCAGGCTGACGGTGAGGTCCTGTCCGGACCGGCCAGTATTTATTCGGCAGACGAGTCAACGTAGGAGGCAGTATGCGGGTGAGTCTGGTCGCATTCGTGTTCTCGGTGCTGTGTGCGTCGCCGTCATTCGCCCAAGAGTGTCTGCACGTTGGCACCGAGTCGCCCGAGCAGACGACGCGGCGGCGTGAGGCGTTGAGTGCGGCACGTTCGATCAACACCGTGCAGGCCAACCAGCCAGGCGCGTCCCAGCGGCGCTACCTGAAGCACCAGGAACTGGCTGGCGCAGCACCGGGCCTGCCCGAGACATTCACGCTGGTGCCTGGAGAGAACATCGTGCCGGGCTGGAAGCTGACGCTCGATGTGACGCCCAAGGGGTATTGGTTCTCGATCGCGGACACGACAGACCCTTGCGGCTTCCGATACATCAGCAACGAAGAGGGGCTGATCTTCACAGCTGAGCCACTCCGGTGAGTGCCGCGGCGCTGCCTGACCTCCGAATGCACCGACGCGCCGCGTGATTGCTGCGGTTGGTCTCGTCCCGTGGACACTACTGGCAGTCGTCCTCTTGGGCCCTGGGTTGTTCGTTGCTTCCATGCTCTACGGCACGCGTGCGCGAAGAACGGGGACGATCCTTCCAGGAATGGCGATTCATGTCGCCGGAGACCTGGCGCGCACGTACTTCGGAGTGCTTCGAGGGGATGGCAGTCTCCTCTAAAATATTCAAGGCCCCTCTCTCATCCGGGTCCCCGAGTGGGCCCCAGGGCGACTTGGCAAGTACTACCTGTATTTCGCCGACCACAAGGGGCGTTACATTCGCCTCGCGTACGCCAACGACCTTGTGGGCCCCTGGCAGATTCACGTGCCGGGCAGCCTTCAGCTCGCAGGTTCGTTCCTACTGACCGAGCCCCCCACCGGGCCGGCAGACGCACTGGCCACACTTCGCGGCACGCCGCAGGCCGCCAACTACCCTCACGACGCCTTCACCGAAGCGACGACTCCATATATCGCCTCACCGGACGTTCATGTGGCCGAGGCCAATCGACGGATCGTCATGTACGACCACGGCCTCAATGCGCTCGGGCGGCAGGTGACGCGCGCCGCCATGTCCGCCGACGGCATTCATTTCGTGGCCAGACCCGAGGTCCTCGGCAGGACCTACTTTCGGACGTTTCTCCATGGGGCATACACTTACGCGATGGCCATGCCCGGCCAGTTCTACCGGTCACGGGACGCTCTCAGCGGCTTTCGGGAAGGGCCGCTGTTGTTCAACCCCAACATGCGTCATGCGGCGTTCCTCAAGCGCGACGACACGCTGTTGGTGTTCTGGACACAGGTCGGCGAGGCTCCTGAAACGATTCGGTTGAGCACGATTTCGCTTTCGGACGAGTGGACGAAATGGTCCGACACTGTTCCCGTCGAAGTGCTCCGTCCGGAGCGAGCGTGGGAGGGGGCGGATGCGCCGCGGTCACCTTCTCTCCGGAGTACCGCCTACGGCCACGTGAATCAGTTGCGCGACCCGGCGGTGTTCGAGGAGAACGGGCGGATCTTTCTTCTGTACGCCGTGGCTGGCGAGAGTGGATTCGCCATTGCGGAAGTGAAGCGCGAGAAGTGATCTCGGGAGATCCCGGATGGCACACTCAATCGAGATGCCGCAACTGGTGTTGATCTTCTTGGCCGCCCTGTTGTCGTGGGCGTTCTTCGGACGCGACCACGGCGCACCCTGACGGTAACCGATGCACCCATCGAGTATCGTGGTCGTCGCGCTCGGCGTTCTGCTGGGAGCAGCTGGGAGCCGCCTCCGTGGGACAGGAGTCTGATTCCACCGTTCCTGCCTCAGACGCTTTCGTGCTGGAGGTCGCCGCGCAGGGCTGGCGCCCTCCGGCCGCACACGACATAGACCACCGCCGCCACGCCGAAGCCGACGAACCAGGCGTAGTCGTAGATCGCCCGCATCGACGGCACGGCGAGTCCGACGAGCGCGGCCGCCGCGCCTGCAACGAGGGCGAACATGGCCGGCCAGTTGACCAGCGGATAGGTCCCGCCGTCGAGATACAGGTCCTCGACGACCAGCTCGCACCGCCTCATCCACCAGTAGTCGACGATGAGGACGGCGGCGACCGGACTAAGCAGCGCCGAATAGCCGACGAGCCACCCGAAGATGTAGGCATCGAAATCGGCCAGCAGCTTCCACGGCATGATGGCGACGCCAATGCCGAACCAGCCGCAGGCCACCCCTGCCCGAAGCAGCGCGACGACGTGTGAGCCAGCGAGGCCGAACGAGGCGCGCGCCAGCACGGGGAACGGAATGCCGTACTTGGTGCCGGCGTGTCCGGTGAGCAGCATCGGCACGAGCACGATCAGGTTGGCGAGGAAGATGGTGCCGACGGCCTCCCACCAGTTCATGCCGCCCGCAACGAGGCCGGCGGCCAGCATGTAGGTAGGGATGCACACCACCATGCCCACCCACAGCGCGGCAATGTCGTAGGTGCCCCACGTGCGCGCCGACAACGGCACCGGAGCCAGGTCGGCGTTGTAGCGCGGGCTCGTGGTGTAGCCTTCTTCGACCTCATGCCCGCCGTGGTAGGTCTTGTCGATGGGCCGACGAATCTCCGACTGCGGCACGACCCTGTCGCGCAGGAGCCCTTTCAGATCGTCCACCGACGTCCACCTGCGATCGGCGTGGCGCTCCAGGCACTCCGCCAGTCCCTCGGTGAGGCGCCGGATGACGTTCGGACCGATGGCGTGGTCGAGCATGGCCGCTGTGCAGACCTGAACGGTCCCGCACCCGAGCAGGAAATAGTTCAGAGCATGGGCGAAGTCGGCAATGCCACCGATGCCGGAAAAGTTGCGGTCGGGCAGCGCACGGGTCATCTGCGCCACCTTCGCCAGCGAGAGCGGCAGAATCGCGGGACCGCCCAGCCCGCCGCTCGAGACGTAGCCTTCGACGTTGACCTCGAAGTCGAGGGTGTCGGGGTCGACCAGCGGCAGCGAGGGGAACGTGTTGGACGA
>JANORI010000250.1:0-15318 GCA_031415235.1 Acidobacteriota bacterium
CGTGGGGCAGCACCTAGGGGGCGTTTGCGCGGCCCGCCGGCTAGCGCGTGCGAGTTCGCGGGTGGGTGTCTCCACCGGGCCGTGTGATCTGTTCAGCGTCTAGCAGCCCGAGGCCAGGGGGAGACACCCATCCTCGACCTCGCTCAGTCTACGGCAGCGGGGTCAGTCACCTCGAACGCAAGAGCGCGGGAGATCCTTTGCGCGCGATCGCGATGAGCGCCTCCATGTCGAGCCCGTCCACGCGCTCGGCGCGGAGGCGACCAAACACCTCATGCTTCACCCGCGCCTGCGCGTCGGGCGTCAGGGCCTCGAACACGCCGCGGTTGCTCGTGCCCATGATGACCGGCCAGAACGCCTCTGGCGTGGGAAGCGGCATGCGCCATCGCTCGACGACCACCCGTGGTGCGGCCACGCCGGCCTCGGCAAAGACCGCCTCGAGCGCGCCAGGTGTCGCGAGGCGCGCCGCGGGGCTGATGTGCGCGGCCGAGGGATCTTCGCGCAGCACGGCGTCCCAGAAATAGGGTTCCCCCGGCGAGAGCACCACCGTTCCCCAGACCGTGACGGCCAGTTGGCCGCCGGGTGCGAGCCATGTCCACGCGCGGCGCAGCGTGCCGGCCATGTCGTCCAGGAAAAACAGGCCGAACACCGACACGACCGCCTCCACTGACCCGGCGGCCACGTCCATCGTCGAGACGTCGCCGACTTCGAAGCGGGCCTGTCCGAAGCCGCGTGCGGCGGCCGCACTGCGCGCCTGGTCCACGAGCGCTGGGGTCAGATCCACGCCGAGCACACTACCCGTGGACCCGACGCGCTCGGCAGCCGGCAGCGCAGATGCCCCTGTGCCGCAGCACAGGTCCAACACGCGGGCCCCAGCCGGCAACTGCAGCATCTCCACGGTCCGGCGTCCGAAGTGGTGCCAGAAGGGCAGAGCGTCGAAGTGGTCGGCCGCCGCGGTGTAGGTGGCGACGATGCGGGAACGATCGGCCATCGGGTCGCCATCATAGCGGGAACGCCTCCCCCTGCGCGGGGCGTGAGCGGCGGCCACGGCCGGGGCGGTTTTCGGCCGGACCCGCCGACGCGCTTGTACGCTAAGCTCCGACCGAGCAGCATCGACACCGAGGGGCGGTCATGCAGATTCACAACCGAATCGTGGCGCGCTTTACCGACGGACGCATCCTGAAGGGCACGACGCAGGACTTCTCGGTGACCCGCGACCACTTTCACGTCATTCCACCGGAAGCCGGCGCCGCGCCCGTGCGCGTGGGCATCCCCGCGCTCAAGGCCGTGTTCTTCGTGAAGGACCACACCGGCAACAAGGATTACAACGAGAAGAAGGCGTTCGACACGCTCGTGCCGGGCCGCAAGCTGCAGGTGGTGTTCAAGGACGGCGAGACGCTGGTGGGCGCCACGACCGGTTACGACGCGGCCCGGCCCGGATTCTTCATGACGCCGGCCGATCCGAAGTCGAACAACGATCGGATCTTCATCGTGGCCAGGGCCGTGCGGGCCGTCGCCTTCATCCAATAGCGCTATGCCGGGCTATTCGGTCAACGACAGCAAGCCCGTGTAGATTGCCATGCCCACGACGGCATGCACGCCGTGCTCGTGCAGCAGGTCAATCTCTTCACGCGTGGTGATCCCGCCGGCTGCGATGACCTGACGCGACGTGGCCCTGGCCACGGCCAGAATCGCGTTCATGTCGGTGCCTTGCATCAAACCCTCGCGATCGACATGCGTGTAGAGGAACTCGCTGCAGTAGGGCTCGAGCGCTTTCACGGCCTCCACGGCCGTGATGGGCAGCGACGTCTTCCAGCCGTGGATCACCACCTGGCCGGCCTTGCTGTCGACCGCGCCGATGATCCGCTGATTGCCCACCGCGCGCACGAGCTCCTGTGCGAACGAGTGATTGACCGGCTGGTGCTGCGGGTCGGTGGCCCGGCCCCCCAAAAACAGCGACGACCCCACGATCACGTGCGTGGCTCCGGCTTCGATCAGCTCGGCCGCGCGTGCCGCCGACCGCACGCCGCCACCGACCCGGCACGGCAGCCTGGCACTGATGTAGCGCACGAGCGCGTCGTTGTTGCCCACGGCCATGGCGGCGTCGAGGTCGATGAGCTGGACGGCGTCGAAGCTGCGGAAGCGGGTAATCCAGCCATCGACGTCGGTGGATTCCAGGGCCAGCTTCTCGCCCTGGACGAGCTGCACGATGCGCCCGCTCTTGAGATCGATCGAGGGAATCAGCACGGCACGTTTACCAGAGCCCGAAATCGGTCGCCGCCAGGAAGCCGTGCTCCAGGTTGTCGATGCCGAGTCCGGCCGCTTCGGCATACGTGACCGAGCACAGATGGCCGGTGACCTTCATGCCACGCGCGTGCGCGGCCTGCACGGCGGCGCCGAGCGCCTCGCGCGAGATCTGCACCGGGCGGGGGCCTGCTGGCGGCGGGACCCATGGCGGCGATGACGCCGTCGCGCAGCACGAGCGTGTAGGCGTCGCGCGCCGGTGCGCCGGTGCCGTCGATCACCCGCGCGTTGACGAGCGCCACGATGGGCGCGTCCACCGACACGAAGTCCCTGATGGCGTCGCCGATGGGCGCGCGCTGAGCCAGGAAGCGCTCGGGCAGCGCCGCGATCACAACCAGCAGTACCGCGGCGAGACGACGAAGGGGGAGCCGCACGTCAGGCATGCCGATGGTCGGCCGGCAGGCCGAAGCATCTGATGGTATCGCCCTCGAAGTCCACTTCGATGAGCACGGCGGGCTCGTCGCCCATCACCCAGGCGTCATGGCCAGGTTCGATCGCCACGGCCGCGGGTGCCTCGTACTCCTGAACGCAGCCGTCGGGGAAATGCACGTGGATGCGTCCGCGCGCCAGGAAGCCCACGTGCGCATGCATGCAGGTCTCGGTGTGGGTTACCGGCTTCATGTGTATCGACCAGCGGAAGCCCACGGGATAGATGGCGCGTTTGATGCGCCCCGTGCCCGTGCGCACGATGTCGAGTTGCACGCCGCCGACGACGCGCGAGTCGGCGCCGGGCATGGGTGCGGTCAGGGAATCGTGAGTGCTCACATGGACCTCCGCGGGCATTGTAACGGGGTCTGTCACCGTTACATCCTCCCACGTTGCGAAAACTGCGTACGTCGCGGATCTCTCGATGCCGCTCGGTGTAAGGGTGAGAGTCGGTTATCGGCCGCCCACTTCGAAGACATACAGCGCGTGGCCGGTCTGCGGGTGCCGGATTTCCGGGGCGATCGTGCGAGGCACCACGCGCGGGCTGCCGCCCCCAAGACCCGTCGTCACGGCGATGTACTGTTTGCCGCCTGCCGTGAAGCTGACGGGGAAGCCCTGCACGGAGGTGCCCAGGCGCGTCTGCCACAACACCTTGCCGGTCTTCACGTCGTAGGCGCGGAAGCGGCGGTCGAGGTCGCCGATGAACACCAGTCCGCCGCCGGTCGAGAGTGCCGCGGTGAGGAACGGCGCGCGCTGCTCAACGCTCCACAGTTCCTTCAACGTGCGCACGTCGTAGGCAGCGAGTTTGCCGATGTTGCCGTCGCTGCCGGGCATCTCGAAGAATCGACGCGCGCCGGCCGTGCCGCCCTGACCCGGCACCTGCTCCACCTTGCGCGGCGCGATCTCCATGCACGATTGGCTCAGCGGAATGACCAGGGCCTGCATGCCAGGGTGATACGTCATCGCCTGCCAGTTGTGGCCGCCTTCGGTGCTCGGGCACGACAGGATCCACTGATCGAGTTTCTGCTCCAGGATGTCGCCACGATAGGTGGCGCGCCCGGTCTTCTTGTCGATGTCCGTGTAGACGTTCTGGAAGATGGTCTCGGTGAAGTCGAGCAGTGCGCCCGTCCGGCGATCGAGCTTCCACAGGATGCCCGACTTGCCGATGGTGAAGAGCGCCTTCGCGGCGCCCGTATCCACCGACACCTTCTCGTAGACTTCGTCGAGGTCGAGGGTCTCGCCGGGCAGGTGCTGGAAGCGCCAGGCGAGCGCGCCGGTGTCGGGATTGAGCGCCACGGTCGAGGCCGTGTGCCGCGCGGCATCGAAGACTCGGGTGCCGCGACTCACCGGCATCCAAGGCTTGGCCTGCGCGACGCCCCAGAAGGTGAGGTCCACGTCAGGGTCGTAGCTGCCGGCAATCCACGTCTCGCCGCCCTGGCGCATCATGTTCGGCAGGTTGTTCCAGGTGTCGCCGCCAGGCTCGCCGCTGTGGGCCACGGTGTGGAACTTCCACGCCAGCGCGCCAGTCCTGGCATCGTAGGCGCTGATGAAACAGCGCTCCTCGCGGTAGCGGTCGCAGCCGCCGAGTCCCTGAATGACCTTCCCCTTCACGACGATCGGGCCGCTCGAATTCCCGAAGCCCTTGCTGCCGTCGGCAATCACCGTGGTCCACACCGTCTTGCCGGTGCGTGCGTCGAGCGCCGCCAGCTGCGCGTCGGTGGTCGCAAGATAGATCTTGTCGTCGTAGATCGCCAGGTTGCGCATCGCGCCCCGGTCATCCTGGCGGTTCGGGCCCACCTGATTGGCCCAGATCAGCTCGCCGGTGGCACCGTCGAGCGCCTGCACCTCGTTCATCGTGTTGGTCAGGTAGACGATGCCGTCGTGCACGAGCGGCATCTGCTGGTTCGAGCCACCCTCGTTCATGTTCCACGCCCACGCCAGACGCAGCGTGCCCACGTTGGCTGGGGTGATCTCGTCGAGCGGGCTGTGGCTCCACGCCTGGTAGGTGCGCCGCGCCATCAGCCAGTCGCCGTCAGGCGGCGTGCGCAGCATCTGGTCGGTGACCGGCGTGAAGTGCGGCACCTCGCCCTTCACGTAGAGCCCGCGCGCCGGCGGCGGTCCGGAGGGACGGGCCGGGGCCGGGCTGGGGCCGCCAGGAACGACGGCCTGCGTGGTCGTCGGCCGCACGCCCGCGGCGATCGTGCCGATCGGCACGGTGGTGGTGGGCGTGAGCGCGGCGGCGCCGGCGGCGGCGCCGTTGGCCTGCAGGATGAATGCGGTGACGTTCACGTATTCGTTCACGCCGAGCGGGGCGCCGCCCGGTGGCATCGACGTGCGGATGTAGTCGTAGAGTTCCTTCGTCGGGCGCGTGCGCCACACGTTCATGAACGACGGGCCCGTGAGCGGCGACGCCTCGTTGCGGCCGCCCAGGTCGGCCAGGTGGCACGAGGAACAGCGCGCCTGGTAGGAGTCGCGTCCGGAAGCGGCCTGCGCCGCGGTGTAGACGGCGCCCGGCGGCGTCTGTGCCGCGCCGGCGGTGAACACGGCGTTCGCGGTGCCCGCAAGCGCAACGCCTAGTGCGGCCACGACCAGCGCAATCCATCCGTATCCGAGGTATCGGCGGGTCATCAGCGTCGTCCTTTCGGGGCTGTCAGCCATCCCCATAAATTGCCGTCAGGCGCCTTCTCGCTGTGCACCTGCACATAGAGCAGCCCCGCGCCGTAGGCCGCCGCTTGCTCGCGTGTGAGCGTCACCGAGCCCTTGAACGTGCCGCTTGTGCCGCCACCAGAGGGGAACTCACCCACGAGCGTGCCCCGCAAGCCAAGCTTGGGACTATCGAACACGCGAACCGTCGTGGCGGGCGACTTCAGCCCGCGATACGTGCCTTCGACCGTGAGCGTCGAGTCGGCGAGCGTGGCGGTGGCCGCGCCCAATCCGGCAATGGCTTCCTGCATCGACAGGTCGATGGGCACGGGCGCGAGTCTGGCGCGCATCGGGCCGGGAGCTGCCTGGACAGCCGCGAGTGCCAGGCTCACGACGAGGATGGAGAGCTGCATGGTCGTGAATTGTAACGGGGTTGGCACCGTTACAAATCAACTCGAGCGCCAGGCAGCTCGACCGTGGGGACTTCGCCTGCCGGCTGCTACCATGGCCGCTCACGAGGAGGGCACATGACGGGGCGGACGATCGCGACAGGATTCGTGTTCACGGGGCTACTCGCGGCCGCATCGACCGCGCAGACCCCCGACGTGGCGTCGCACGTCGCAGCCGCGCGGACGGCAGCGGGAGCTGACTTCGCTCCGCTCTTCGACCGACTCTGCCGGTGGCGGAGGAGTGTGCGCTGGCGGGACGCGCCAGGGTGCAGTAGACCGTCGCCATGAACCTTGTGCTCGTGGAACGCCGCGACCTCGACGATCGGGGAATGGTCACCCTCGGTGATGCCCGGGCCCGTCACCTGAGCGGAGTGCTGCGGGTGAAGTGCGGGCAGACCGTGCGGCTCGGTGTCCTCGACGGGCCGCTCGGGTCGGGGGTCGTTACCGAGGTCGCCGCCGACGCAGTCGCGCTGCAGTGCAACTTCGAGGCGGCCGTGCCCGCCGTGCCTGCCGTCGACCTGCTGCTGGCCCTGCCTCGACCGAAGGTGCTGCACCGGCTGTGGGCGCAGCTTGCCGCTCTTGGTGTCGGCCGCATCATGCTCACAAACGCCGAGCGGGTCGAGCGCAACTACTTCGACACCCACGTGCTGTCCGAGTCGATCTACCGGCCGCTCCTGGTCGAGGGACTGCAGCAGGCCCGCGACACGCGAGTGCCGGTGGTCACGGTGCACCGGCGTTTCCGGATTCTGGTCGAAGACGAACTGGAGATCCTGTCACGCGCGCCCACCCGGCTCGTCGCTCACCCTTCGACGGCGGCCGCCCTCGGGGACGTCCTCGCGTCAACGCCGGCGCGCCGGCGCGATGCGCCTGGCCGGGTACTACTGGCGGTCGGTCCAGAAGGCGGATGGAACCAGTTCGAACGCGATCTGCTCGAGGCGCACGGCTTCGTCGCAGTGGCGATGGGTCCCCGCACGTTGCGCACCGACACGGCGTGCGTCGCGCTGCTCGCGATCGTGCACGACGCGCTGTCCGCCGAGCGCCCTGCCGCGATGTCCTCGATGGGCGTCAGCTGAAAGCGCCTGCCATGGGACTGGCCCTTGACAGACCGGGGAAGTCGGTTCCGTAGGAGAGAACTCTCACTACTGGCCCGGCTTGCGGTAGTCCACCACCAGGTCGCAGTTGTATTCGAGGAGCTGACCAGCCGGTTCTCGCTTGTAGTAGCTCGTCGCGGTCCACGGCGTCGTGTAGGCCACCGGATCGGTGATGGTGAACTCGATTTCGAGCACGTCGCCGCCGAGGATCTTCTCGAGGCGTTCGGTCAGACGCATCTGGTCTGAGTGCGGCAGGCCAGTGGCGTTCAGAAGCGTCGTGTCGGCAAGTCCCACGGTGTCGATGACGAGCGTGTCGCCCTCCCACCGGCCCGTCGAATGGCCCATCGGCGCGATGTCGAAGTCCTTGGGGTGGGCGCGTCCATCCATGAAGACCCGCCGGACCAGGTGCTGATACTCGAACAGGATCGTCATGCGTCCGGGCGTCGCCAGGAACTCGATCGGATACGGCGACTGATACGAGCGGACCGCGCCCGGCGACAGGCATCGCGCATCGGGATCGTTCTCAGGCGTCCATGCCGACAGTCGCGTCGTGCCCCACGGCGTCAGCAGCGCCTCTCGTTCGGATACCGCCTTGGGCAGGGGAAATGAGAACAGCGTATTGCGGGGCAGGTTGCCGGGATCGCCGCCCCCGAGCAGGTGGTACCAGTGCGACGGCATCCACACGCCCGAGAAATCCCGTCCCGATGCCTGGGTCCGTCCGGTGGGCTGGGCCGCGGCCGCCCATGCCCCCACGACGCCCGCTGCCAGGAAGGCCACGGCTGCCGCGCCGACCAGCGCCACCAGTCCCGTGAACAGGCCGCGCCGCATCACAACGCGCCCGGCTTCGCCGTCTTGTCCGTGCTGAAGTCGTCGCCGTAGAACTTCCAGCCGTCGGCCGTCTTCGTGCCGCGCAGCAGACGCATGGTCTTCTGCCCGTCTTTCAACTGTCCGCCAGTCACGGTCACGACCTCGCCGGACTTGAACGACGCGCGCGTCCAGCCCTTGCGTGACAGCAAGCTGATGGCATGTGTCTCGATGTCCCATCGTTCGACCGTGCCAGAGGCGTCCTTCACGTCGAGCCGGATGTAGCAATGAGGGTTGACCCAGTCAAACGCCGCGACCGTGCCGGTCAGCGTGACGGGATGGCCCATGTCGAACATGCCGGTCGAGTGATGTGCCCACGTGGACGCCGCGCAGGCGCCGATCAGAAAGAGCGTGAGAAGTCTGCGCATGCGCTCACTATATGCGGGGCGCGGGCCGATTGGCATGGCCGTTCTGCTTCCAGGGCGGCAACGGGTCAGTAGCCTGACACCCAGTCGGGCAGGATCACGTGATTGCGTCGCGCGTAGTGGTCCCAGTGCGTTTGGAGCCGCGCGAGATCCGCCGGCCGGGCGGGGGCAAGATCGGTCCGTTCCGACGGGTCGGCCGCCAGGTCGTAGAGCTGCCAACTGGCGCGACCGTGCGGCTTGGGCAGCCACAGGGCCTTCAGCGAACCCTCGGACACGAAGCGCTTGCCCATCAGTTCGTCGGCCACGACCTCGTCGGGCGAGCGCGTCCACGGCGCCGTGCCGTCAAGCAGCGGTTTCAGCGACACTCCGGTCATCGGTGCCACGGCGTGTCCGGCAAACACGTCGCCTGGATGCGACACGCCGGCAAGGTCGAGCAGCGTGGGCATCAGGTCGCTGACGTGGGCCCGGGCGTCAGTGACGCCGCGCGTCGATAGACCGGGATAGCTGATGATGACCGGCACGCGCGTGCCGCCTTCGGTGGGGTAGCCCTTGAACAGCCGAAACGGCGCGGAGCTGGCGCGCGACCAGTGTGGCCCCAGCCACACGTAGCTGCCCGTCCGCCCCATGTTCTCGAGCGTGTTGTCGCAGCAGGCCTTCGCGGTGTCGGCCACCGCCGTCCACTCCGTTGCCATGTCGTGGCCTTCGGCGCCGTTGTCCGACATGAAGACCACAATCGTGTGCTCGAGTTCGCCGCGCGCGCGCAGCAGGTCGAGCACCCGGCCCAAGTGCGTGTCGACGTCAGTGACCATCGCCGCGAAGATCTCCATGCGGCGGGCTTCCACGGCGCGTTCGGCCGCACGCAGCGCCTGCCACGCACGCTGTCCTGGATACGGCCGGTCGCCAACGGCATTGGCAGGCGCCACGCCCAGCCGCTTTGCCGCCGCGAGGCGCGCGTCGAAGAGTGCGTCGTAGCCGGCGTCGTAGGCGCCGCGGTACGTGGCCAGGCTCTCGTCCGGCGCCTGCAGGGGGAAGTGCGGTGCCGAGAACGCGAGATAGGCAAAGAACGGCGCCGCGTCGTCGGCCGGCCGCTCGCCGAGGTAGCGGATGATCTGGTCGGCGAAGAAACGCGTGGAATAGAAATCGGCGGGCAGCGACTCGACCAGCCGACCGTCCTCGCGGTATGGCGCCTTGTTTCCCGCACCCTCGATGGTCTGGCGATCGGCGAAGTGGCTGGCGCCACCTGGCAACAGCGCGAAGCTACGGTCGAAGCCACGTGCCGCGGGACTCGTCGCCTCGTCCCGGCCCAGATGCCACTTGCCGGCCATGAAGGTGCGATAGCCGGCCTGTTTCAGCACGGCCGGCAGCGGCGCGACGCGATCGTTCAGATGGCCTTCGTAGCCGGGCCGGTCCTTCTGGTTCGGCGCCAGGTCTTCCGCCATGTTGCCGAGGCCCGCCACGTGCGGATCGGCGCCGCTCATCAGGCTGGCCCGTGTCGGCGAGCAGGTGGCTGACGCGCGGAAGCGCGAGAACTTCAGGCCGCTGGCCGCGAGCTGGTCGATGACCGGCGTGCGAATCTCGCTGCCGTAGGCGCCCAGGTCGGTGTAGCCGATGTCGTCGGCGACGACGAGCAGGATGTTCGGACGCCGCGTGCGTGCAGGCGTGGCGTCGATGGACGCCGGCGTGGGCCGCGGTGCCTCGCCACATCCGGCCAGCGCGATCGCCAGCGTCACGGCAAGTTTCGCGCCGACGCGCGAGGGACGGAGTCTGGTCATCGCGACACCTCATTCACCGTTCGGACGTCGATGCGGTTGGCGCTGCTCGATGGCTCGCCGCTGGCGCCCATGACGGCCACACAGCGGCCAAGGGCCGCCGCGGTCCACGTGGCGGCCTGCCGAGTCTCCGAGCCTCCCGCGCGACCGGACGCGACACGCGCGGCAGTATGGCATGGAGAGGGGGCGAACATTCGGCTGTGCGTGGCCGCCGGGGTGATCTAGAATCCGCGCACGTTCTCGCGGCGAAGGAGCCTCTCATGAGACTGGTGGCCGTGGCGTGTGCGGTGTTCCTGTCGGGCCGCGTGAGCGACATGGCCGAGGTCTCCACACCTGGAAGGATTGGACGGCGGAGTCGCAACACGGGGAGGTCCACGTGCTGGTTGCGGAGCGCTGCATGGTGAAGGTCACCGGCGCTCTCGTGGCCAGCCTCGCGGTGGTCGAAGGCGCCGCCGGAGCGATCGACCTGCCGAAGCTGGCCGCGCTCAAATAGCCCGGCCCGGAATCACGCGGCACGCCGCGAGCCAGACTCAGGGCTCCCGGATGCCATCTCACCGTCTGTGGCCCGCCCGCGACTACTCGTAGGCCAGGTGCACGGTGGTCCCCTACTTCGTGACCCAGTACTCGAAGCCAGGCACGCTTCGACCGTGACTCTCGTCGGGAATCGTGGCCAGCAGGCGTCCGCCGGCGGCGTGAATCACGCCGAGCACCTCGTCGTGCGGCACGCCGAACATCTCCATCTCGACCTTCCGATGGCGCGTCACAAACGCGTACTTCACGCGTCGATAGGCGACGACCAGCGGGCGCGGCAGGCTCCGCTTCAGGCCGCTGCCCGTCACCGGGGCAGATTCGAAGGCCTCGCGCGGATCGACGCCGACGCGATCCGGCAGCTGGAACATCAGCACACCGCCTGGCGCCACCAGCCGCACGAGCTCACTGATGTAGCGCCGCACGAGCGTCGGCTGGATGTGCTGCAGCACCAGCCGGCAGTACACGACGTCGAACGACGCGTCGGTGAAACGGTGAAGATGACGCGCCCGATTGAGGACGAATCGGCAGCCGGGGCAATCGGCGTTCAGCGTGCGGGCCTGGTCGATCATCGACGGCGAGACATCGACACCGACGACGTGTGGGAAGTGGTCGGCGAGCGCACGCGTGATCCGGCCGACCCCGCAGCCAAAATCGAGCACGCGAGCTCGCCGCACCTGCGGGGCGACGCGCGCGAGCGTCGCCATGAAGCGCTCGATGTCGGCACGACCCGTGGCGAAGAACGCCTGGGGACGCCAGTCGGCGATGGCTCCGCCTTCGGTGAGAATCGCGCCGAGCGCGTTGTGTCGCGCCAGCTGATCCCAGGTCCAACCGAGCCGGCGCCATTTCACCATCGGACACACCAGGGAGGGACGGGATGGACGACGTCGAGCCGGCTTGAAACGAGCGGCCTAGCCTCGGTCACCACATCACCTCGACGCCGTACTTTCTTGAGTACCCTTCTTCGATTCGCTCCGCAAGATATCACGCGACGGGAACAGGGCCATTCCAGCCGTGTGCGGGCAGCCTTGATCGCCATCTCCCAAACGCTGGCGGCGCTGAAGAACAGCCGGACCTGCTCCTGTTCCATCAGCGTGCGGATCTTCGCTCCGTGACGTGGCCCCGTCGATTCGCTACCATGGCGCGCTTGGCCACCAGCCTGCCCACGCCCTCGCTCAAACGCGCGCTCGGGTTGCCGTCCCTGGTCGTGTTCGGCCTGGCCTACGTGGCGCCGATCAGCGTGTTCACCACCTACGGCGTGGCGTCGAACCTCTCGAACGGGCGGCTCGCGCTGGCGTATCTCGTGGCCACCATGGCCATGCTGCTCACGGCGCTGTCCTACGCCAACCTGGCGCGCTGGTTCCCCGAGGCCGGCTCGGTGCACACCTACGCCTCGCGCGTGCTGCATCCTCACGTGGGCTTCCTGGCGGGCTGGGCCATCGCCCTCGACTACATGATGATTCCGGTCATCAACGTGATGATTGCCGGCATCTTCGGCGCATCGCTCCTGCCCGCCGTACCGGCGTGGACGTGGGCGGTGGCGTGGCTTGTGGCGGTCACCGCCCTCAACGCTCTCGGCATCGAGAGCACCGACCGCTCCGCCCGGGTGGTGCTGGCGCTCGAGATCGTAGCGCTGCTGCTGTTTGTCGGCGTCGCGGCGTGGCTGGGGCACGGACCAGTCAGCAATCCCGACGCAGTGGGGTGGTCGCCGGTCTTCGCCGCGGCGTCCATCGTCGCCATCTCGTTCCTCGGCTTCGACGCCGTGACGACGCTGTCGGAAGAGGCGCTCGACCCGCAACGCGATGTGCCGCGCGCCGTGGTGCTCACGTGCCTGGTGGCGGGCGGCCTGTTCATCGTGGTGTGCGCCGCGGCCTACCGCGCGCATCCGGTGGCGATCTTCGAGGGCGTGGATGCGGCCGGTTTCACGGTGGCCGCCGCGATTGGCGGGTCCGCGCTGGCCGCCGTGATTGCCGTGGGCGAGCTCATCGGCTCGTTTGCGGGTGCGCTGGCGGGGCAGGCCGGTGCGGCCCGGCTCATCTTCGGGATCAGCCGTGCCACGGGCCTTGGTCACGGTGTGCTCGACCGCGAGCACGTCACGCGCCAAGTGCCCACCGGCGCCGTCGGCGTGCTGGCCATGGCCGGCCTGCTGGCGTTCGTGCTCACGCTGGAACAGGTGGTGTCGCTCATCAACTTCGGCGCGCTCACGGGATTCCTCGTGGTGCATGCGGCGGCAGCGCGTGAAGGACTCACGCGTCACCCCGCGCGCACGCCCGCCATCTGGCTGCGGTTCGTGCTGGTGCCCGTGGTGGGGGCGGGCTTCGTGGCCACGCTGCTGTGGAGCCTCTCGCCCACGGCGTTGCTCGTCGGCGGGGGATGGCTGGCGGCCGGAGTCGTCGTGTTAAGGTTTCGCCGACACTCATGGCCCTCCTGACCTGCGCGTCGCACGCCGTCTCCGGCGATCACTTCATCGCCAATCGCCGGGTGGCGTCCGCGCGCACACTGGCCGTCACGAGCCCCATCGATGGCACCCCGCTTGGCGAGATCGCGGCGGGCGATGCGGCCGCGGCCGACCAGGCGGTCGAGGCCGCGCGTCAGGCCTTTCCGGGCTGGGCCGCGCTTGGCCCCGGGGGACGCGGGCCGATCCTGCGGCGCCTCGCGGACCTCGTCGAGCGCGACGTGGAAGCGCTGGCGCTGGTCGAGACGACCAACAACGGGTCGCTCTTCGAGGCCAGCCGGCTGCGCGTCATGAAGCGCGCCGCCTACAACATCCGCTTCTTCGCTGACCTGGCCGAGACGCTCGCCGGGCCGGCGTGGGATACCGAAGCCGCCAACGCGCACAACCGCGTGCGCTACGACCCAGCCGGCCCCACGGCCCTCATCACTCCGTGGAACGCGCCGTTGATGCTGGCCACCTGGAAGGTAGGGCCCGCGCTGGCCGCCGGCAACACCGTGGTGCTGAAGCCGGCCGAGTGGACACCCATCACGGCGTCGATGCTCGCGGACCTTGCAGTGGAAGCGGGGCTGCCACCGGGCGTGCTCAACGTGCTGCAGGGACTCGGTCCCGAGGCCGGTGCGGCACTTGTCGCCCACCCCGGCATTCGCCGGATCTCGTTCACGGGCTCGCCGCCCACGGCGCGGCTCATCGGCGCGGCGGCCGCGGCGAACCTCACGCCGGTCAGCTTCGAGCTGGGCGGCAAGTCGCCGCTCATCGTGTGCGACGACGCGGACCTCGACCTCGCGGTCGCGACCGCGGCGGGTCAGTACGACAACGCCGGGCAGGTATGCCTGGCGGGCACGCGTCTGCTCGTGCAGGCGGCGGTCTACGACGAGTTCGCCATGCGCCTGCGCGCGAAGATCGCGGTGATTCGTCAGGGCGATCCACGCGATCCGGCCACCCACGTCGGGCCGCTGATTCACCCGAAGCATCTGGCCCGCGTGTCGGGCTACGTGGACCGCGCTGTGGCCGCAGGGGCGCGCGTAGTGTGCGGCGGCCGCGTGTCGTCCGCGCTTGGCGGTCTCTACTACGAGCCCACGCTGCTCGTCGATGTGCCCGAGGGGGCCGAGATTCTGCGTGAGGAAGTGTTCGGGCCGGTGCTCACGATGCAGCAGGTGGCCGACGACGCGGCCATCGTCGCCAACGCCAACAATACCGACTACGGCCTGGCGGCCGTCGTGTTCACGCGCGACGAGGCCCGCGCCGATCGCCTCTCGAACGCGATCGTCGCGGGCACAGTGTGGGTGAACTGCTTCTTCGTGCGCGATCTGTCGGCGCCGTTTGGCGGGTCGCGCCAGTCGGGCATCGGCCGCGAAGGCGGGCACTGGAGCTTCGATTTCTACTGCGATGTGAAGAACGTGGTGCACCGCTTGGGCACGTTCGCGGGCACGCATGGCTAGGCCGGCCCCACGACCGCGGCCGCGCATCGGCATCACCGCGTGGCGACGGCCGCTGCCTACGCCGCTCGGCGAGCGCACCGACCTCTACACGCTCGGAGTGGAGTACGCCGAGGCCGTCCAGGCCGCTGGCGGCCTCGCGCTGATCCTGCCGCACGGCGACGATCCGGCCGCCACGCTCGAGGCCATCGACGGCCTGTTGCTCTCGGGCGGCGGCGACGTCGATCCGCGCAGCTACGGCGCCGAGCCCGTGGCCGCCAAGGATGAGAGCCTCGCCTCGGACCAGTGGGAGATCGCGCTGCTGCGCGGCGCCCGGCAGCGCACGTTGCCGGTGCTGGGCATCTGCCGCGGCATGCAGATCATGGCCGTGGCCCACGGCGGGCGGCTCGCGCAAGACATCTCCGGCCGCGACGGGCATCCCGACATGGGCACGATGCCGGCCGAGGCCATTCTCGACACGCGCCACCAGGTGACGTTCGTCGGCGACTCTACGCTCGCGGCGATCTATGGCACGACCACCCGCCTCGTGAATACGATCCACCACCAGGCCGTGGCCGATGCCGGCACGCTCCACGTGGTCGGCACCGGCGACGATGGCATGATCGAGGCGATCGAGTTGCCCTCCGGATCATGCCTCGGCGTGCAGTGGCACCCCGAGAAGCTGACCGGCGCCGAGGCCGCGGTCGAGCAGAAGCTGTTCGAAGATTTCGTCGCCGAGGCTCGCGCCTACGAGGCGCGCCGGCGCATTCCGCAGGAAGGGTGAGATGCCGCGACAGTATCCCAAGGGCTACACCACGCCCCTGTCTCCTGATGGCAGCGCGAGTCTCGTGCCCGCGCCGCCGTGGCACTACGTCGGCGACTTCCTGATCGTCGAGTACCACACCGACCCTGACGCGGTGATCGCGCTGCTGCCCAAGGAGCTGGAGCCGGCCGCCGACCCTGGCGCCGTGGCCGCGATTTTCGCCGACTGGCAGTGTTGCTCCACGGGCGG
>JANORI010000251.1:0-1757 GCA_031415235.1 Acidobacteriota bacterium
CTCGACCGACAGGTTGTAGAACATCACCGAGCTGAAGACGATCCAGCAGATCGGCCACAGGCCGAAGGCCATGCCGTGGGTGGCGGCGGAAATGGTCAGACCGAGCGGCATGCCCCACACCAGCCAGGCCATCAGAAAAGAGCTGGCCGCGCCGACAATCGCCGACTTCCACGGCGCGATCCGCAGCACCGCCAGGCACAGGGCCAGCAGGATCGGCGGCAGGGAGGCAACAAGCGCCGACAGCAACACGCTGCCGGCCACGGGGCTGTAGTTCTGGACAAACAGTTCGGCCATGGACGGGAATTATAGGCTCCTACGGCGAGAGCGTGACGACCATTTTTCCGAAGGTCCGATTCTGTTCCATGTCCGTGTGCGCCTGGCGGATCCGCTCCAAGTCATAGACGTGAACGGGACCCAGACTGACGTCGCCAACCGCGAGTCGATCGAGATAGTGCTGCAGCACCTCTGCCGGGAGGTCACCGCTGCCACCGCCGTAGGCCGTCAGCCGTACGCCCCGAGGCAAGTAGGCGATCGGATAGAAGTTCGGCACGATCCACTGATTCGAGAGCATGCCGGTGAAGCAGACGGTGCCGTGGATGCGCGTCGAAGCGAGCGTATCCGGCAGCGTTGGCGTGCCCACCAATTCCAGCGCCGCGTCCACGCCGTCCGGAAGGAGGTCGCGCACCGTCGGAGCGACCTGACCCGTGTCGACAAGGACGTGGTCGACGCCATGCGCCTTCAGGGCGTCAGCACGGTCTGGCTGGCGCGTGGTGGACAGCACCGTCGCCCCGAGGTCCTTGGCGATCGTGGCCGCCGCCAGGCCGACTGACGAGGTGCCGCCGCGAATGAGCAACGACTGTCCGCGCCGCAGGTCCAGACCGATGGTCAGGGAGCCGTAGGCCGTTTGCAGGGTCTCGGGCACCGCGCCGAGGGTGCTCCAGGGCAGAGTGGAGCGGAAAGGGATGACCTGGCGACGCGGCACGACGGTGTACTCTGCGTAGCCGCCGTCGAAGGTCCGTCCCATGCCGCCCATCAAGGTCGCCACCTGTTGGCCGGCCTGCAGGTCTGTGCCAGGGGCGACGTCGACGACACCCACCGCTTCGATCCCGAGAACGCGCGGAAACGTGACGCCTTCGGCGAGGCCAAGGCGGGTATGGAGTTCCGACCGGTTCAGGCCGAACGCGCGGACCGCGATCCGCACCCAGCCCGGCGGCGCGTCTGGCACTGGGATGTCCCTGAGCACCAGGTTCGCTACGGGACCGGGTTCGGTCAGCACCACCGCGCGCATCGTCTTCGCCATCTCGGCACCTCGTTTTGAGCCCACGTCAGAAGTTCAAGAGAAGCCTTAAGAAATGGCTACTCCTGAACTCTTGACCTCCTGTTCCTGGGGCGGGGCCGCCATCAGCTCGCGGAGCTCGTCGCCGTCCATCACTTCCTTCTCGAGCAGGCGGCGGGTCACGCGCTCGAGCACCTCACGGTGTTCCCGCAGGATCCGGCGGGCCTCGTTGTGGGCCCCCGTGATGATCTGCTTCACCTCGTCATCAATCATCCGGGCGGTGTCGTCGCTGTAGAGCCCGCGTTCGATCGGCATACCCAGGTCCATGAAGCGGCCGCGGCGGGGTGGGTCGAAGTTGATCGTCCCGAGCCGCTCGCTCATGCCCCATTCGGTCACCATCGACCGGGCGAGGTCCGACACGCGCTGCAGGTCGTTCTGCGCGCCGGTGGAGATTTCACCGATCGCGATCTCTTCGGCCGCG
>JANORI010000252.1:0-24170 GCA_031415235.1 Acidobacteriota bacterium
GACGAGATTGACCGCACCCAGGCCAGTGACGGCGCCGCGCATGTAGTTGTTCGTGACGACCGCATTCACGATTGGGGACATCTGCGCAAAGTAGATGCGCTCCCAGTACGCGGACCAGGGAACGACGATCAGGAGCAGGCCCAGTTCGACGAGCAGGGCAATGATCAGCAGTCGGCGCACGGAGCGCCTACCCTTGAACCTGCGGTCGGCTCAGACGCGCCAGACGAGCCGGCACGTCGCGATAGGCGCCCGCGTCGGCGTCGAGCTCGCCGAAGACCGCCAGGGCGCGCGCCGTCTCTCCGAGATCTTCAAGCACGTCAGCCAGATCATACAGGAGGGCACGCCCTGCCTCGACCGAGGGCGCGGGTGCTTCGGCCGCCCGTTCGAACCACGTCAGCGCGCCGGCCCGATCCTGGCGCTCTGCCAGCAATCGGCCCAGCGTGGACGCCGCGTCGAACCGTTGCCGCGACGACCGTGCCGCCAGCTCGAGCGACTGAATCGCGTCGTCAAGCATGCCCATGTCGCGGTAGGTCATGCCGAGACGCAGTTGCTCCGCCGCCAGTCCGTCGTCGGCGCTGCGCGCCGGTTCGGCCGGCTTGCTCGCCTTGCGCGTCTTACCGGTCTTCGCAGGTCTTTCGTCGTCGCCACTTGCGAGCGAGTCCATGAAGTCGACTTCAACGGGCTCGGGTTCCGAGACAACAGGACCAAGATCGATCGGATCGTCGAAGACGACGCCTTCGTTCAAATCCATCTTGTCGGTGGCCATGAAGGGGCTGTCCCCGCTCAGGCGGTCGGCGATGACCGCGTCGGGATCGGCTTCGCCCAGCATCTCGAGGGCGCGCCGGAACCGCTCGATGTTCGCGCGATCCCACGGCTCACGCGCGACGAGGTCTTCGCTGATGATACGCGCCTCCAGGCCGCGGCCGGCGTCGAGGTAGGCATCGGCCAACTGCGCCTGAGCCGAGTACATCGTGGCCTCGAGGCCCCCATCGACGCAGATTTCGACCAGCCGCATCAGCGCAACGATGTGGCGGCGCACCCGCGTCACGAATTCATGGAGAGCCGCGGCTGCCGCCGCGAAGTCGCCGTCGGCCACGGCAGCATCGGCGACCGCCTCGATGCCTGGATACGCTGAATCGACGTCGTGTTCGGCAAGGCGGCACGCCATGGCAATCGCGGCTTCGCGTTGCGACGGGTCGGCCGCAAGGGCATGGGCGACGGCGGCTCGGCCCTCGTCGAGGTGGCCCTGCCGCAGTTCGGACTCGGCCACGACCATCCAGAGGGTGGGGTCGTGGGCGACGACCTCGGGGGTCAGGTAGCGACGTGCTGTGCCCATGTCGCCGTTGGCCAGATGGGCGCGTACGAGCCTGACGCGCGCACCGACATCGCTGGCATCCATGTCGGCCACTCGGCCGAGTACGGCCAGCGCCTCGGCGTGCTGGCCCGCGCCTTCGAGGGCGGTGGCGAGCTGACGCAGTTCTGCCGGCGACGACGCCCACGCCAACGCTCGCGCGAACTCGCCGCTGGCCAGGTCGGCCGCCAGCACGTGACCGCGGGCGACATCGTCGCTCGGATCGAGTTCGAGGAGGTCGCGATAGGCCGACCGCGCGTCGTCGTGGCGCTCTTCCTTGATGAACCACTCCGCGACGGCGCGGAACTCGCGGATGGCCGTGTCGGAGTCGCCAAGGTCGCGTGCAGCCCTGGCTGCCGTGAAGCGGGCGCCGAAGTCCTCGGGGTCGACCATGCCGAGGCGCACCGCCATTTCGGCGGCTCCCCGGATGTTGCCCATCTTGCGGCGACGTTCGCCAACCCCTTGATAGGCCGCCTTGGCGTCTGCCAGCAGGCCCTGCTTGGCTGAGACATCACCCGAGCGGATCTGGGCGTACTCGTCAAGCGGTTTGACCTTGATGATCTTCTTGAAGAGCGCCGCCGCCTTCGGATAGAAACCCTCGTCGGCCAGGTGGTCGGCAATGCGCGTGTACTGCTCCACGCCCTTGTCGAGCTGGCCGGCGCGCACGAAGAGATCGCCGAGCGCGTTGGCGCTGTTCCAATCGCGCGGCTGCGCCAGCACCAGCGCCTGGTACTCGTCGATGGCTGCGTCCACGCGGCCAAGCCGTAGGGCCTTCTCAGCCCGCTTCAGAGCCCCTTCGCGATCGAATGGCGCCACGTGCGTCCGCCCTCAGTCCAAGAGAATTGAACAGCGACGCCGGCTTGAACGAGCGCCGGTGCGCCTCCGAGTAACCGAATCTGGCTACCGCAGCCAGATGCTCGGCCGTGCCGTAGCCTTTGTGCCGGCCATAGCCATACCGGCTATCGGTCAGGTGCAACTCGTCCATCAGCCGGTCGCGCGTTACCTTCGCCACAATCGACGCGGCCGCGATAGCCGAGCAGCGCCGATCGCCGCCGGTGACCGCGTGCTGCGCCATGCGCAGCCCGTCGAGTCGAAAGGCATCGACCAGCACGAGGTCCGGCTGAGGCACCAGCCCGGACACGGCCCTGGCCATCGCCAACAGCGACGCTCGATGGATGTTGTATCGGTCTATCTCGGCAGGATCTGCAACCCCGACGGCCCAGGCGACCGCGCGGCGGCAAATGGCATCGTGCAGGCGTTCCCTGGTGGCTGCGGAGAGCAGCTTCGAGTCGGCGAGCCCCGGAATGTGGCGCGCCGGATCGAGTACAACCGCGCAGGCGAGGACCGGACCGGCCAGGCAGCCGCGTCCGACCTCATCGACGCCAGCGATTCTTCCGAAGCCGTATCGCCGGTAGAGATTTTCCGTCGTACGCCGGGCGCGAGCGTGCGGCATGGCCACAGCGCAGACAGACCGTCGTCAGCCTCTGCGAACTTCCTTCATACGAGCGGCCTTGCCCTTCAGCTCGCGCAGATAGAACAGCTTGGCGCGGCGCACCTTGGCCGAGCGCAGCACTTCGATCTTGTGGATGACCGGCGAGTGCAGCGGGAAGATGCGCTCGACGCCCTGGCTGAACGACACCTTGCGCACCGTAAACGACGCGCGCGTGCCCCCGCGGCGTAACGCGATGACGATACCCTCGAAAATCTGGATACGTTCCTTGTCGCCTTCCTTGACGCGCACGTGCACCTTGACCGTGTCTCCAGACTGCATGGCCGGCCGTGCGATCATCTGCTTCTGCTCGAACATCTCGATTGCGTCCATCGTTCCTAGCCGCTCCCTTCGCCGCTTGATGTGACGCCGGGGATCAGGTCGGGCCGGCGCGCGTGTGTGCGCGCGGTGGCCGACTCCCGTCGCCATGTCTCAATTGCTCCGTGGTGCCCAGACAGCAGCACGCCCGGAACCTCTCGCCCCCGCCACACGGCCGGCCGTGTGTAGTGCGGGTGGTCCAACAGCCCGGCCGAGAACGAATCTTCGCTCACCGACCGCGCATCCCCTACGACGCCTGGCACCAGTCGCGCCACGGCGTCGAGCATGACGAGCGCCGGCAATTCGCCGCCGCTCAGCACGTAGTCGCCAATTGACCACTCTTCGGCGCCGACGGCTTCGCAGACCCGTTCGTCGATGCCTTCGTAGCGTCCGCACAGCCAGGTCACATGCCCCGTGGCCGCCAGGCGCTCCGCCGCCGCCTGATCGAACCGCCTGCCCGCTGGCGTCGTCACGATCACGACGCCCGCCGTTCCCCGCCTCGACCGAATCGTCTCCACGGCCACATACAGCGGCTCGGGCTTCATGACCATGCCCGGTCCCCCGCCAAACGGCACATCGTCGATGACGTGATGCCTGTCGGTGGTGTAGGCGCGCAGGTCGTGAACCACGACATCCAGCAACCCGCTCGTCCGCGCCCGCCCCACCACGCCCTCGGCGAGACCGGCTTCCACCATCCGCGGGAAGATCGTGACGATATCAAATGTCACGCGCGCCCCCCTTGCTTCGTGTCCTTACTCCCGCCACGCCCCATTGACGTCGAGCAGGCCCTCCGGCGGCGTGACGACGATCCGCCTTGCCGCCGTATCCACCGCACAGAACTCCTGCACGAGCGGCACCAGCACTTCTCCACGCGCGGCGGTGATGGCCAGCCGCACCGACTGTCCGTCGCCATCGACCCGGCTCACGACCCCGACCCGTGTGCCGTCGGCCGTGTGCACGTCGCACCCCACCAGGTCGTGGTGGTAATAGACGTGCGCTGGCAGCGCCTGTACCGCCGACGCCGGCACCCGCAGTTGCCATCCGGCCACATGCTCTGCGCCGGTCATGTCGATGATGCCCTCGAACCGCACAATCGGCCGGTCGAGGTGCATCCGAAACTGCGCGACGGTCAGCGCCTCGATGTCGCCACCCCTCGCCGGACGCCCCCACACGGTGGCCCCCTCAGCAAACCGGGTGTCCGGAAAGTCGGTCGTCGCGTTGACGATCACTTCCCCCTTCGTGCCCCGCGCCCGCGCCACCACCCCGACGAGCAGCATCTCGTCCCAGGTGGCTGCCAGCGGCTCAGCGCCGTCCGGACGAGTCGCGGATGTCGAGTTGGATTTTCTGTCCATCCACGTCGGACGCCGCCGCCAGCAACTGCCGCAGCGCCGCGGCGGTCCGGCCCTGCCGTCCGATCACCCGGCCCAGATCGCCCGAGGCCACCTGCAACTCGAAGTGCAGGCCGCCACGGCGCTCACCCTGCACGACTTCCACGGCGTCGGGCTCGTCTGCGAGTGCCCGCGCCACGATTTCCACGAGCGATTTCAGCTCAGCCACGATACGCCCCGGCTACGACTGCGGCGCGGCCGCCGCGGCCGCGACGACCGGCGCCGCGGCACTCAGGTCGCGCGTCACGTGCTTGGCCAGCAGCGTCCGCACGGAATCCGACGGCCGCGCACCCTGGGAGATCCAGTGCGCGATGCGCTCGCGATTCACGTCGACCACGGCCGGCTTGGTGCGGGGGTTGTAGAAGCCGAGGGTCTCGAGAAACCCGCCCTCGCGCGGCGAACGCCGCTCGGTGACGACCACCCGGTAATGGGGGCGCTTCTTCGACCCCGTACGGCGCATGCGAATAACCAACATAAGTAGTGTCCTCGTCATCGCCAGCCGGACATCCGGCTAGCGCATCAGGCTGTAAGGCCCTTTCTTCTTCCGCTTCTTGGGGGCTTCGGGTACGGTCTCACCCGTCATCTGCCCCACCATCTTGAGCATCTTCCGCATCTCGGCATACTGCTTCAGCAGGCGGTTCACATCCTCGACCGACGTGCCGCTGCCTTTGGCGATGCGCTTCCGCCGGCTCCCGTCGATCACCTCGGCGTGCTCGCGCTCCTCGAGCGTCATCGAGTTGATGATCGCCTCGACGCGGCCGAGTTGTTTTTCGTCGGGCTTGTTCGCGCCCAGGTCCTTCATGGCGCCCATGCCCGGCAGCAGCTTCATGATCTGTTCGAGCGGGCCCATCTTGCGGATGGTGCGCAGCTGGTCACGGAAGTCGCCCAGGCTGAACGTGTTCTTGCGAATCTTGTCTTCGAGCGTGGCCGCATCGGCGCCGTCGATGACCTGCTCGGCCTTCTCGATGAGCGACAGCACGTCGCCCATGCCGAGCAGCCGCGACACGAAGCGGTCGGCGTGGAAGGGTTCGAGATCCTCGAGCCGTTCGCCGGCGCCAACGAACGCGATCGGCACGCCCACGACCGACACGACCGACAGCGCCGCGCCGCCGCGGGCATCGCCGTCAATCTTCGATAACACGACCCCGGTGACGCCGATCTGACGGTTGAACTCACCCGCACTCTTGATCGCGTCTTGGCCGGTCATGGCGTCGGCGACGTAGAGCAGGTCGGACGGCGACACGGCAGCCTTGATGGCCACGAGTTCGCCCATCAGCTCGTCGTCGATGTGCAGGCGGCCGGCGGTGTCGACGATGACCACGTCACAGCCAGTGTTGCGGGCCTCGACCATCGCGCCACGTGCACGAGAGACCGGATCAAGATTGCCGGCCGGATCGAAGACGCGGACACCAGCCTTGGCGCCCACTACCGAGAGCTGTTCGATGGCGGCCGGACGGCGAACGTCGGTTGAGACCACGACCGGGTGCCGGCCTTGCTTGGCCAGCATCAGTGCCAGTTTTCCGGTCGTCGTGGTCTTGCCCGAGCCCTGCAGGCCGAGCATCACAATGACTTTCGGCACCGGTCCACCGACCGACAAACCGCCTTTGGCGTCGCCGAAGAGGCCGAGTAGTTCGTCGCGCACAATCTTGACGACGTGCTGGCTGGGACTGAGGCTGGCCTGGACGGCCGCCTCGCTCGCTTTGTCGCGCACGCGGTCGACAAACGCCTTGACGACCTGGAGGTTGACGTCGGCCTCGATGAGGGCCACCCGGATCTCGCGCAAGACGCGTTCGGTCGTCGCTGGCGTGAGGCGAACCTCGCTGCTCAGCGACTGAAAGACATCTTGCAGTCGAGTGCTCAGGGCGTCGAACATGGGTATGGGCGGCCGAGCGTGCTCGGCACAATCCTGTATACTACTTGAGGTTCTGACGAACGGTCAAACCTTCTCGAGCCGATGCCCCAGCCGTTCCCTCTTCGTCCGCAGATACCCACGGGTCGTGTCGGTGGGCGCCATCTCGAGGGGGGCCGTCGCCACCACGGCCAGGCCGTACCCCTGAAGTCCCACGAATTTTCGTGGATTGTTCGTGAGCAGTCGCATCGTGCGGACCCCCAGGTCACGCAGCACCTGGGCGCCAATGCCATAGTCGCGCTGGTCGGGCTTGAAGCCCAGCCGCTTGTTCGCCTCAACCGTGTCGATGCCCTGGTCTTGCAGCTCGTAGGCGCGGATCTTGTCGGCCAGGCCTATACCCCGCCCTTCCTGATTCAAGTAGAGCAGCACGCCTCGGCCCTCGGCGGCCATGCGCTGCATGGCGGCCTCGAGCTGAGCCCCGCAGTCGCACCTGGACGAATGGAACACGTCGCCCGTGAGGCATTTCGAGTGCACCCGGACGAGCACGTCCTCGCCGTGTCCCAGGTCGCCGCACACCAGCGCCACGTGCGTTTCCTTGTCGAGGGGGCTCTCGTAGGCGTGAATCCGGAACGCCCCGTGCTCGGTCGGTAGGCCGGCCTGTGCCACCCGCGTCACCAGGCGCTCGGTGCGCATCCGGTACTGAATCAGGTCGGCCACCGTAATCATGAGCAGACTGTGTCGTCGGGCAAACTTCACCAGGTCGGGTACCCGCGCCATGCTGCCGTCGGCCTTGGCGATCTCGCAAATCACCCCGGCCGGGTAGAGCCCGGCCGCGCGCGCCAGGTCGATGGCCGCCTCGGTCTGTCCTGCCCGCACGAGCACCCCGCCGTCGCGCGCCCGGAGCGGCAGCACGTGGCCGGGTCGCGCCAGGTCGGCGGCCTTGGTGCGCTTGTGGATGGCTGTCAGAATCGTCGTCGCGCGATCGGCGGCCGAGATGCCGGTCGTGACTCCACGGCGAGCCTCGATGCCGACGCAGAACGCCGTGTCGAACATCGTGGTGTTGCGGCCGGCGGGCACCTGCAGGGGCACCTCGAGTTCGTCGAGCCGCTCGGCGGTCATCGGCATGCAGATGAGGCCGCGACCCTCGGTCATCATGAAGTTGATGATCTCAGGTGAGACCTTCTCGGCCGCCACCGTCAGGTCGCCTTCGTTCTCGCGATCTTCGTCATCGACGACGATGACCATCTGTCCGCGGCGGATGGCCTCGACAGCGTCTTCAACCGGGGCGAACGGACCGCGCTGCCGGGAAGGCACCTGACGCGATCCTGGCCGGGCGGTGCGGCCGGGTTTGCGGGCGGAGGAACGAGGACGGGAAGCGGTCCTGGGCATGATGCGTCCTTGTCAACGTCGCCGCAGGTCGGACAGCCCGGCGATTTCCGCCGCGCGCACGACATACTTTCCGAGCACGTCGCACTCGAGGTTGACCTTGTCGCCGGTCTTGAGCTCGCCAAGAGTCGTGTGGGCCCAGGTGTATGGCACGATCTGCAGATCGATGCGGCGGTCGTCGAGCCCAGCCACCGTCAGGCTCACGCCCTCGACCGTCACGCTGCCCTTCCGGATGAAGAGGGGGGCCAGCGAGGGTGGATAGCTGACGGTGAGCCAGTGACTGTCGCCTTCGGCTCGCACGTCCTCGACCACGCCGACGCCGTCCACGTGCCCGAGCACGAAGTGCCCGCCGAGGCGGCCGTCGGCGCGCATCGGCCGCTCGAGGTTGACGCGCTGCCCTCGGGCCAGTCCCCCGAGCGTCGTGATGCGCGCGGTTTCCGGACCGATGTCCGCGTGGATCTCGCCCTGTCCCACGACGAGCGTCGTGAGGCACACACCGCAGACCGCCAGGCTGTCGCCCGGCTGCGTCTCACGTGCCAGCAGCGTCTCGATCCGCACGCGATACCCGCCCGCCATGGGCTTCACTTCGGCCAGACGTCCGACGTGCTCAACGATTCCAGTAAACATCAGCCTCGATCCAGACATCCTGCCCGCAGGGTTCCGCCGTGAGCCCGGTCAGCCGCTGCCACGGCACTGGGACTCCATCAAATAGTGGCACACCGCCGTCGCCGAGCACGCCCGGTGCCACGATGAGGTGCAGCCGATCGACCAACCCGGCCTCCCAGAACCCGCGGTGCAACCGCCCCCCGCCTTCGACCAAGAGGGTGTGCACCTCATGCCGCACGAGCAGTTGGCACGCGTCGTCGAGCGACGCCGCCCCGATTACCACGGCGCCGCCGGCTTCGAGTTCGCGCACGCGGCCGGCCTGCCCGGCCAGCGATGCGGCCGAGGTGACCATTATGACGCGCCCGCTGTCCGGCGTGCGCAGCACGCGGGCCGACGCCGGTGTGCGCAACTGGCGGTCGAACACCACGCGTGTGTACGGCCGGACGCGCACGACCGCGCGCACCGCCAGCAGCGGATCGTCGACGAGGACGGTGCCGACACCCACGGCCACGGCGTCGGTGGCGGCCCGCAGTAGTTGCGTGCGGCGCTCAGCCTCGGCCCCCGAAATGCGGGTGCGAAGACCGGGGGCGGCGGCAATGCGAGCGTCTCGACTGGTGGCCGCCTTCAGCACGACGAGGGGGCGCTTGTGTTCGTAGGCCATGAGGTACGCGGCGTTGAGGCGCCGCGCCGCGCGTTCCTCGAGGCCGACATCGACGGTCACCCCGGCCTCGCGCAGTTCGCGGACGCCGTGTCCCGCCACCTGCGGATACGGATCCAGCGTGGCCGCGACCACGCGGGTCACTCCCGACGCCAGAATCCGCCGTGTGCACGGGCCAGTCCGGCCCGTGTGGCAGCAGGGTTCGAGCGTGACGTACAACGTGGCCCCGCGGGCCCGGTCGCCCGCGGCATCGAGCGCCACGACTTCGGCGTGGGGCAGGCCTGCCCGTTCGTGGAATCCCTGCCCGACCACCACCCCGTCGCGATCGACGACGACCGCGCCGACCACCGGGTTCGGCACGGTGGCGCCCTGTGCCCGCGCCGCATGGAACAGCGCGCGCCGCATCATGCGCAGGTCGTCTACCACGATGGCCGGAACAGTGCGTCGATGTAGGTGTCGGCTGAGAACGGCAGCAGATCGTCGATGCTCTCGCCCACTCCCACGTAGCGGATCGGCAGCTGTAGCTCATGAGCGATGGCAATGGCAATACCGCCCTTGGCGGTCCCGTCGAGCTTGGTCAGCACCACGCCGGTGACCCCCGCCGTGGCGGCGAACTCGCGCGCCTGCACGAGGCCGTTCTGCCCGACCGTGGCGTCGAGCACGAGCAGCACTTCATGCGGCGCGCCAGGCACCTCGCGCAGGGTGATCCGACGGATTTTATCGAGTTCGGCCATCAGGTTGACACGGGTATGAAGGCGCCCGGCGGTATCGATGAGCACCGTGCCGATCTGGCGAGCCTTGGCCGCGGTCAGGGCATCGAAGACCACGGCGGCGGCATCCGAGCCTTCCTGCGCGCGTACGATATCGACGCCGGCCCGTGTGGCCCAGATCTGCAACTGGTCCACGGCCGCGGCGCGGAACGTGTCAGCGGCGCAGATGAGCGCCTTCTCGCCGTCGAGCCGCAGACGATTGGCCAGCTTCCCGACGGTCGTGGTCTTGCCCGTGCCGTTCACGCCGACCACCAGCACGACTCGCGGTCCCGCGACCGGCCGCACGAGCGGCCTGTCTGCCCCGGCGAAGACATCCTGGAGTTCCTCCGTGAGCAGCGCCCGCAACCCGGAACCGCGCCGGTAGCGGCGACTGACACCCTCGAGCAGCCGCGCAGTGGCCGCCAGACCCACATCGGCGCCGAGGAGCAGTTCCTCGAGTGCCTCGGTCGTGTCGACACCCACGCCGTCGTCCTGGTGCTCGGGCGCGTCGGCATGCCGGACGATCTCATCGAAACGTCGCGCGAGCCGTTCGGCCGTGCGGGAGAGTCCCCGCGTGAGTCTGTCGAAGAGCCCCATCGGGCCGATCTTAGCAGGCCCTCGGTGTCCCGACGCGGGCGCACGTGTTCGCCGGTCCGGCCGTCATCCCCGGGCGTCGGATTCGGCGCGCTGTCGCCGTCCCATCAGTTCGCTGACCGCCACGGCGGCGCTGATGCGTCCGGCCAGCAGCGCGTCCACCTGTGCGGCAATGGGCAGTTCGACTCCGTACGCGGCACCGAGCGACAGCGCGGCGTGGGTCGTACGCACACCCTCGGCCACCATCTTCGTGCTCGCGACGATCTCGGTGAGCACGCGCCCCCGGGCGAGTTCAACACCCACGTGCCGGTTACGACTCAACTGGCCAGTGCAGGTCAACACCAGGTCGCCCATTCCTGCCAATCCGGCGAGCGTCTCGCGCTCGCCCCCGGCGGCGACGGCCAGACGCGAGATCTCGGCGAGACCGCGCGTCATGAGCGCTGCGAGTGCGTTGTGACCCAGGCCGAGCCCGTCGACGACCCCTGCGGCAATCGCGATGACGTTCTTCAGCGCGCCCCCCAGTTCGACGCCTACGACGTCGCTGCTGGCATAGAGCCGCATCGCGCCCGAGCGGAATTCCTCCTGCACGTGCCGCACAGCGCCTTCGCTGCGCGAAGCCACGACTACCACGGTGGGCAACTGTTGGGCCAGTTCTCGAGCGAAGCTCGGCCCCGATAGCACGGCCACTTCCCGCACTCGCGGCCACTCCTGCTGGATCACCTCGGACATCCGCAACAGCGACCCGTCTTCGAGCCCCTTGGTGGCGCTGAGCACCACGGCCGCGGGATCGACATGCGCATTCGACTGACGCAGTACCTGGCGCAGTCCGTGTGACGGCACGGCCACAAGCACCAGCTGCGCATCGGCGAGCGCGTTCGGCAGGCTGGCGCCAACTGACAGCGACTCGGGAAACGGCGTGTCCGGCAGATACACCGCGTTCGCCCGCCGCCGCTCCATGTCGGCCGCCAGGTCACCGTCGCGCGCCCACAGACGCACGCTATGTCCGATGCCGGCCAGGTGAATGGCCAGCGCAGTACCCCAGCTGCCGGCCCCCAGCACCGCGACACTACGCACGAGACACTCCCGCCTCGGGGCGGCCCAGACGCGGCTCTGTACCACGCCGCATCCGTCTCAGATTTTCCCGGTGACGCCACACGATCAGCACGGCGGCCACGATTCCCCCGGTCACCACCTCGGGCGACGCCGCGAAAGCCGTCGCGGCAAGCGGGAGCGCGATCGCCGCGACCACCGAGCCGGCCGACACGAACCGTGTCGCCCCAGCCGCCACGGCGAACGCGGCAGCCGCACAGGCCGTGGCGGCGGGCGCCAGCAGGCCGAACGCGCCGGCCGCGGTGGCGACGCCTTTGCCGCCCTTGCCGCCAAGCCAGAAGGGAAACATGTGCCCGGCCACCGCTGCGACGCCGGCCGCCACCGCGTCGCTTTCCGACGGCGCCACCAGACCGGCGACGGTCACCGATACGACGCCCTTGGCCACATCCACGGCCATGACCACCAGTCCGAGCCAAATCCCAGAGACTCGCACGACGTTTGTGGCGCCGACATTGCCGCTGCCCACGTGTCGCAGGTCGACACCGGCCCACCGACGCGCCGCAAGATACCCCAGCGGCAGCGAGCCGATCAGGTAGCCGACCGCACCGCTGGCCACCGTCACGCCCCGGCTCCATCGAGCAGGTAGCGCCGCAGCATATCGAAGATGGTGGTGGTTGAGAGCGACTTGACGACCAGGCGATCGCCGGTGAAACGCGCCGTGCGCACGACCGAACCGCGCTGGCCCGCCACGGCTAGGCACACGGTGCCGACAGGTTTCTCGACCGAACCGCCGCCGGGGCCCGCGATGCCGGTGATCGCCACGGCCACATCGACGCGGGCGCGCCGGCGAAGTCCCTCCGCCATGGCCACTGCCACGGGCTCGCTGACGGCGCCGTGCGTCTCGATGAGCGTGGCCGGCACGTCGAGGTCGGCAACCTTGGCGCGGTTGCTGTAGGCCACCACCGCGCGGTCGACGTACGCGCTGCTGCCCGCGATGTCGGTGAGGCGTGAGGTGGCGAGCCCGCCAGTGCACGACTCGGCCAGGGCCAGCGTGAGACCCAACGCGCGTAGCTGGTCGCCTACCACCTGCTCGAGCCCGCGCCCGTCGGTACTCACGACATCTGCGCCGAGAGCCGACGCCAGCACGCCGACGGCAGACTCGAGCCGCGCCTCGAGCGCTGCGGCCTCGGGCCCATGCGCCGTGAGGTGCAGCTCCACCGAGCCCAGGTTCGCGAGAATCGTGGTGTATACGGGAGGCGCTTCCAGGCGCCATGGTCCATAGAGCGGCTGGACACGTTCATCGACCCACGACTCGCTGCGCCCGGCGATGACGACCGAGCGCTGGGCCGTCTGGCCGGCCCCCCACCGCGGCGCCACATGCGTCGTCACGAGGTGGTCGAGCATCGGCTGCATCTCGCGCGGCGGCCCCGGCAGCAGCGCGACCGCCTTGGCGTTGGTGGGTATCCATAGTCCCGGCGCAGTCCCGCGGCCGTTCGGCAGGATGACGGCGCCCTCGGGCACCTGCGCCTGACGGCGGTTGATCTCGGGCATCGACAGTCCCCGGGCCAGAAATCGCTCGCGAATCATCGCCACCACCGCCGCGTCCTCGCGCATCGGGCGCTCGAGCACGTGTGCCGCAGCATCGCGCGTGCGATCGTCGTCGGTGGGCCCGAGGCCGCCGGTGCACACCACCAGGTCGACGCGCGCGTGCGCATGGCGCAACGTCTCGACGAGGTCGTCCCAGTCGTCGCCGACCACCGTCGAAAACGATACCGAGAGCCCGTGCCGTTGCAAGACGTTGGCGACATGCGGAGAGTTCGTGTCAGCGCGTCCGAGATTGAGGAGCTCGCTGCCGACGGCCACGATGGCTGCCGTGGCGGGACGCCCACTCGGATTCACGACCGCCACGCCGGGAACAGCCACACCAGGAGCGCCAGTCCGCCCCAGGCATACGCGCCCGCTGCCAGGTCGTCGAGCATGATGCCCCAGCCCGCATGCTGCCGTTCGAGACGGCGCGCCGGCGGCGGCTTCACGATGTCGAACACCCGGAACAAGACGAAGCCCGCCAGCGCGGCTTGCCACGTAAACGGCGCCGCCACCAGCGTGACGCACATCCCCATCACTTCGTCGATCACGACCGGACCTGGATCGGTCGTGCCCAACTGCCCTTCCGCCAGTGTGGCGGCCCAGGCGCCGATGACGAGCAGCAGGGCCGCGATCACGAGTTCCGTCCAGAGACCCGCGCCACTGGCGCGCACCGCACCCCAGACCACCAGCCCGACCGCCGACCCCACGGTGCCGGGGGCGATCGGAAAGAATCCCGTGTACCCCGCGGTCGCAATCGAAAGAGCGAGTCTGGACATCACGACGTCACCTTCACGACGCGAGTGTGCGCCGCAAAGTCGTGGAGTGCCCGGCCATCAGACCTCGCAAGCGACGGCAGAAATCCTGCACCCGCCACCAGCGTACCCAGCAGCGCGACGCCCACGCGGAGCATGGAACCCGCCGGCGAAAGACTGCCGGCGACCCCGATGACGCGCAAGCCCGTCGCCATCTTGCCGAGCGTCTGACCGCTGCAAGCGGTGAACACGGCAAGGTAGGAAAGGTTCAAACCCAGCAGGAACGCGCCCAGCGGCACCAGCGGCAGAGTCGCCACCTCGGCGATCTGCAGGTCGGCCAGTTGCACCGTCAGGTACACCACCGCCAGATCGATGCCAGCCAGCACCAGCAGGTCAATGAGCGCGGCCGCCAGACGCAAACCCGCAGGGGCCGCCACGATCGCCAACGCGTCGCCCTCGGTCGTCTGCACGGCGTCCGGCGCGGCTTCGAGCAACGGGGACGACGCGCGGCGCATCTGTGTGGTGGTCCGGCCGCGAGGCCGGTCCGCCGAGGCTCGGCGCACAGCCAGGGGCGTGCGGGCCGGAGGCGGCTGTGCCTCGTGCACCAGGGCAGGGAACACCGAGGCTCGCAACGGGAAGTCCTGCAGCGCCTCGCCCTCTGCGTCGCCCGCCAGGCTCACGTCGGCTGGATCGCTGGCCTCGGCGAGACGGTCATGGCGGGCATTGGGCGTGAACGCTCGCACCGAAGGCGCCTGGTTGACCTCGGTCGCGACAAGCGCGCCGGTCTCACTGGTGAGGAGCGAGAACTCGCAGCCGCAGTGCCGGCACCGCTCGGTGTCCTCGAAGCCGATGTAGGCACACTTCGGGCACTTCATGGCACCGTCCCTTCGGCTCCTCCCGTCAAGCCCGCCGTGGCACTCAGGAGCACTCGCTGGACCCGGCCGCGTAGCTCCTGCGCCTGGCGGTAGTGGCCGTCAGCGGCATCGATGCGGTCGAGCATCACGAGAGCGTCCGCCAACTTGCCTCCTCCAAACAACGCCTCCGCGCGCGCAAGATAGGCGTCAGCCGCCGCCGGCACAGGCAGCGGCGATGGCGCGGCGTCAACTGTGGCGATCGGAGTGCCAGGGTCGACGCCGGCGTCGGTGCGGTAAAGCACCAGCGCGGCCACGCCGACCGCCGTGGCGACTACCAGCACCGGGCCGAACCGTGGTCGTGGCGCCCGCATCACCGTGACGCCCCCTGACGGGCGCGCTCGCGCCAGGGCCGGGGCGACCGCCGACTCCCGCGCCGTCGAGGACAGGTCCAACAGCCCAATGCGGTGCAGTACGGGCAGCGTCTGCTCGTGCGGTGCGCCCCGGTCGGTGGCCGTCACGAGCAGGCGCCGCGCCCGTTCGACATCGCCTTGGTCGAACGCCTGAAGACCCTCGTGCAGAAGGGCTTCGGATTCCCGTTGGAGTTCGGCCTGCGCCCGTCGCGCACGGTCGATGTAGGCGCGCGCCCGGTCGTTGGCGCGATCGAGGAAGAGCACGCGCGTCCAGACGTTCATCGCCTGGTCGAGACGGCCCGCGAAGTACTCGTCGAGCCCCGCCACCAGCAGTTGCTCGACGCGCGCGCTGCGCTCCACGCCCGAAAGCGCGTCGGCCGCCGTCAGGTCGCCAGTCCCAGGGTCCGTCATGTCCGCAAGTCGATGCGCAGTATAGCACTTACGCGGCGCAGCAGTGGCTATGGTACAACCCCGCCATGCCCCTGCTCGAGTGCGTGCCGAACATCAGTGAAGGACGCGACCTGGCCGTCATCGACCACCTCGCGACCACGATGGCGGCAATCCCCGGCGTGCAGTTGCTCGACCGGCACTCCGATGCCGTCCACCACCGCTCCGTGTTCACGCTGACGGGTGAGCCAGCGCCCCTCCGGGCCGCCGTGATCGCGCTTGTGGCAGCCACATTGCCCCACGTGGATCTGAACCACCACCACGGCGCCCACCCGCGCATCGGAGCGGTCGATGTCGTGCCATTCATTCCGCTGACCGGCGCCACTATGAGCGACGCGGTCCTGGCGGCGCGCGCGACCGCGGCGGCAGTAGCGGCGCGTTTCGCGATCCCTGTCTTTCTCTATGAGGCAGCGGCGTCGCGCGCGGAACGGCGTGCGCTACAAGACGTGCGCCGGGGCCAGTTCGAAGGACTCGCCGACAAGTTGCGACGACCGGAATGGCAGCCAGACTTCGGCCCTCAGGCGCCGCACCCCACAGCCGGTGCCGTGGCCATCGGCGCACGGCACCTGCTGGTCGCCTACAACATCAACCTGGCCACCGACCGCCTCGAGGTGGCGACGCGCATCGCGCGGACGATCCGCCAGAGTTCGGGAGGATTGCCGGGCGTGCAGGCCATCGGCCTGGCGCTACCTGATCGCGGCCTCGTGCAGGTCTCGATGAACCTCACGGACCTGGACCGCACCTCGATGGCGGTCGTCTTCGACGCCGTCACGCGCGAGGCGGCACGCGACGGCGTGGACGTGTTCGAAAGCGAAGTCGTCGGACTCGTGCCGGCGCGCGCCCTGGTCGGCGCCGCCGCCCGCTACTTACGGCTTTCGGAACTCACCGCCCGGCACGTGCTCGAGGCCCGGCTGCTGCCGTAGCCGCTAGTCGGGCTCGCGCCGCGAGGGGGCGATGCCGAAAGCGCGCATCTTCTTGTACAGGTTGCTCCGCTCGACGGCCAAGACGTCGGCCGTGCGGGAGATGTTGCCCTGACTGGCGGCCAGCACTTGCAGAATGTAGTCGCGCTCGAACCGGTCGCGCGCCTCGGCAAGTGCCAAGGTGGGAGCGCCGGGTGGAGCCACCTGCGCCATCGGCGCATCGCCCACGAAGCTCACGTCCTGCAACGTGACGATGCTCTCATGCACCATGATGAGCAGACGCTCGACGACGTTGTGCAGTTCCCGCACGTTGCCGGGCCACCCATAGCGCTGCAACCGGGCCATGGCCTCGGGCGCAAACCGCTTGACCCGCCTCCCATACTCGGCGGCCAGCGTCGCCATGAAATGCTCCGCCAGCCGCGGCACATCGTCGGCCCGGTCGCGCAGCGGCGGCACGAAGATCGGCACGACATTCAATCGGAAGAACAGATCCTCACGGAACCGGCCCGCCCCAATCTCTTCCTGGAGGTCCTTGTTGGTGGCGGCCACGACCCGCACGTCAACTCGTACGCTCGCCGTTCCACCGACGGGATGAATCACTTGCTCCTGCAGCGCCCTCAGCACTTTGGCCTGGGTCTTCAGGCTCATGTCCCCGATTTCGTCGAGGAAGATTGTGCCGCCGTGCGCGTGCTCGAAACGCCCACGGCGGTCGGCAACGGCGCCAGTGAACGCGCCCTTCGTGTGTCCGAAGAGCTCCGACTCGATGAGTTCCTCCGGAATCGCAGCGCAGTTCACCTCCACGAATGGTTCGGTGCGGCGACGGCTGTGCGCGTGCAGGGTGCGCGCCACGAGCTCCTTCCCCGTGCCGTTCTCGCCGAGCACGAGCACGCGGCCGTTGGTGGGCGCGGCCAGCAGCACCTGTTCGCGCAGATGCCGCATCACCGGGCTCTCGCCCACCATGACGTGGCGTCGATCGACTTGCGCGCGGAGGTCGCGGTTCTCGGCCTCGAGCAGCCGCTGCCGCAGCGCATTGCGCACGACGAGCACTGCTTTGTCGAGCGAGAGGGGCTTCTCTACGAAGTCGTAGGCGCCAAGCTTGATGGCGCGGACCGCGGATTCGACGCTGCCGTGTCCGGAGATGACCACGACCTGCGCGTCGACCTGCCGTTCACGCAGCCGCTGCAGCGTCTCCAGGCCATCGATGCCGGGCATCCACACGTCCAGCAGCACCAAGTCGAACGTCTGCTCCACGACGCGCTCGAGGCACGCTTCGCCAGACTCCACCGCATCGACGGTGTAGCCTTCATCGCGGAGCACGCCGCCAAGCGCCGTGCGCACTCCCGGCTCATCGTCGACGATCAGGATCGATGCCATGCGCTCGCTCAACAGGGCAGCTCAATTGTGAACCGCGTGCCCCTGGGTACATTGTCGGTCACTTCGACGTTGCCGCCGTGCTCGGCCACAATTCGCCGGACGATCGCCAGGCCGAGGCCGGATCCGCGTCGCTTCGTGGAGTAGTACGGGAGGAAGAGCTTGTCGCGCTCGCCCGCGGGAATCCCGGGGCCGTCATCGGCCACGACCACTCGCGCGACCCTGTGCACCGCGTCGTGGGACGTCTCGACCGCGATCGTTCCGTGATGGTCCATCGCCTCGACGGCGTTGTCCACGAGGTTGATGAGCACCCGCTTGATCTGCTCCGGGTCGAGCCGCACCTGCGGCACCGCGGCGCTCAGATCCTGCCGAATGATGACCTCGGCGAAGAGGCCGGCATAGAGCGACAGCGCGTCCGTCACGACCTGATTGATCGCTGTTGGCACCGCCTTCGGGGCCGGCATGCGGGCAAACTGCGCGAATTCATCCACGAGGCCCTTGAGCGACTCGACCTCGCCAATGATCGTACTCGTGCATTCCTTGACCAGCGCCTGGTACGGTGAGTCCGCATCGCCAAGTTTTCGCTGCAGCCGCTCGGCCGACAGCTGAATGGGCGTAAGCGGGTTCTTGATCTCGTGCGCTAGACGCCGGGCGACTTCCCGCCAGGCCGCCACCTTCTGCGCACGAATGAGCGGAGTGACGTCGTCGAGGACAAGCACCGTGCCCTCGAAGCCACCCGCGCCATGAAGCCGGGTCGCCGCCACAGCCAGATTCAGTTCACGGCCGTCGCGCGTGATGCTGACCTCCTGCGCCACCGACTCCGTCACGGCACGCGCGGCGTCGTCGAGCACCGCCGCCACGGCCGCCAGATCGTCCCCGAGCACGTGCGCGACGGGCCGCCCGATCGCGGACGCCTCGAGACCCAGGAGCCGCGCGGCCGCCGAGTTGATCCGTCCGATGGCCCCGGAGGCGTCGATGGACACCACGCCGGTGGCGATGCGCTCCAGAATCGTCTCCACCGAACGGTGCCGCCGTTCGACGTCCTGGTGACGCTGCTCGAGTTCGACGGCGGCGCGCTCGAGCCTCCGCTGACGTGACGACAGGTCGGCGGCCATCGCGTTGAACGACTCGACCATGTTGCCGAACTCGTCGTCGGCCTGATGCTCGATCCGGTGCTCGAGCCGCCCGGCGCCGATTTCCCGGGCCGCCGCCGATAGCATCTGCACGGGTCGCGTGATGCGCTTGGCAAGATACAGGCCCATCCAGGTCGAGCCCACGAGGATGAGCAACGTGACCATCACGAAGAACGACAGGTACACGCCGGCGAGAGGCTGCTTCAGCACACGCAGCTGCGTGTAGTCTTCGTAGGCCTTCGTCATCCGCCGGGCACGGTCGGCCATCTCGCCGGTCAGAAAATCACTCGCCAACACGATCCCGAGCAGCCGCCCATCCGGTGCGCGAATCGGCTGAGCCACGCGCAGCAGCTGGCCGCCGTCGCTGCCTGGCACCGGTTCCAGTTGCCATTCCCCGCTGGGACCGGTGACGGCGCGCAGCGCGAGGCGGTCGCCGCCCGCCCGCGTCGAGCCCGTCGGCACGCTTGGGGCCGCAACGTCGAGCACGGGCTGTACTCCGGCGCCGGCCTCCGACACCCGGTAGACCTGCACCAGGCCGATGCGCTGCTGACTCACGTCTGGCGCAATCACCGCGCGCACCCCCTCGATGTCGCTCGCCAGGTCGACCCTGGCCAGCGCCTGAGCCAACCGCGCCGCTTCGTCGCTGACGATGCCCTTGCGCTCATCGATGTAGTCGGACGCGATCCGGCTTGCCGACGACAGCACCTCTTCCATCGGGGCGTTGAACCACCGGTCGACCGCGGTGAGCACGACCTGCGATCCGACCGCGAGCACCAGAAGGGCGGGAACCACGGTGAGACCGAGTAGCAGGGCCACGAGCTTGGCCCGGAACCTCGCAAACGGCAGCGCTCGGCGGCGTTCCACGACGAGCTTGACGACGTTGCGCGCGAGGAAGAATCCCAACGCCAGCAGCATCGTGAAGTTGGTCGCGCTCAAGGCGTAGAGCACGAAGCCTGTCAGGAAGTCGGGTGAGAGGCGGGCTGACCGGTCGGCCAGCCAGACGAGGCTGGCGAGCGCCACGACTAACAGCAGGATGCCGACGAGGATCAGCCGCGGGTTGTCGCGGAACGGTCGCCGCGCCTGAGGAGCGCCTGCTCGAGAAGTCCGCGTCGTGGCCATGTTGGACATCAGCGCGCCATCGAGGCCGCGGGCTATTCCTTCCCGCTCAAGAGGTCCTTGAGTTCCGTCATGAACTCGCCAATATCGCGGAAGTGCCGGTACACCGACGCGAACCGCACATAGGCCACTTTGTCGAGTTGCTTGAGCTCCTGCATGACGAAGGCGCCGACCTCCGCAGTGCCGATCTCCTTCTCCGCGCGATCCTGCAGCATGGCCTCGACGCGATCGGCTATGCCTTCGATGGCCGCGACCGACACCGGCCGCTTCTCGCACGCCTTGAGCAGGCCGGCCACGAGCTTCTGCCGCTCGAACCGCTCCCGGGTGCCGTCTTTCTTGACGACCATGTACGGGATCTCGTCGATGCGCTCGTAGCTCGTGAAGCGCTTGCTGCACTCGTCACTGAGGCATTGCCGACGCCGCCGGATGACGTCGCCTTCCTTGCTCTCGCGCGAATCCACGACCTTGTCTCCGAGTTGGCCACAGTACGGGCACTTCACCGGCGTGTCTCCTCGTCTTTCGCGCGCTTCGCTTCTGCACCGAGATGGGCGAGCGACAGTCCCTCCTGCGCCATCAGGACCGCGCCCACGATCAGCGTGGGCACGAATCCCACCGCGTGCAGCACGATCGCAGCACTGACCGCATGGTCGTTGTCGGCGCCGAAGAAGGACGTCGCGCCGATGCGATACGCCTCATGAAAGCCGCCGACGGCGCCCGGCGTCGGCACGGCCACGCCGACGACCAGCAGAGCCACGAGCAGCAGCGACCCGCTCGGCGGTATCGTGACGCCCAGGGCCAGTGACACGATCCACGTCTGTGCCGCGATCAAGAGCCACAGGACCAGGGACCACGCCAGTGCGCGAGCGAGATTCGAGGGCTGGCGCACCACCGCCAAGCCCCCAGCGAAGGCGGTGGCCATGTCCGTCACGGTCGCACGCAGGCCGGCTGGCAGCCACGCCGTGACCACCGCAACGCTGCGCGTGAGCAGCGCGGGACGCGAGGCACACGCAAACAGGATGCCGAGACCCGCACCCGCCGCAACCCCGGCCGCCAGCCCACCGGCCCGGACGGTCGCGAACACGCGGGGGTCCATCGATGACAGTCCCGCGTCGAACACCCACAGGAACGTCGTCAGCAGTGCCAGCACTGTGACCAGATCCAGCATGCGCTCCACCACGATCGTCGCAAACACGGCCGCGGCGTCGAGTCCCTCGCGCCGGGCGAGCAGCCATGGGCGCAGGACCTCACCCGCGCGCGCCGGCAGAATGAATGACGCCGCAAAGCCGATGGTGGTCGCGCGCAGCGCCACAGAGAACCGCGTCGGCCCGAGCGGGGCGAGCATCACCTGCCAACGCACCGCGCGCAGCACGTAGCTGAGAAAGACGCATGCAATGCCGACCGCGACCAGTCCTAGGTTGGCCGTGCGAATGCCCGCCCACACCTGAGTGAGGTCAGCATTCCGCAGGAACACGCCGACCAGCACGGCGGTCAGCGCGAGCAGCGCGACGTTTCGGAGCCAAGGGCGCATGATCGGGAGCTGGTAGGCGGCGGCCGCGACCTGACCTCACGCCCGCGGCGCCGCCGCCATGTCAATACTACATGAGGAGCCCACGCTCGCCGCGCGACTGGCGCTTGCGTCGTCGGCGGCGAATCGCTACGATGCCCGCTCCCTTGTGCGTGAGATTGCCGTGCCGCTCGCTGCTCCGCTGATCGAATCTGAACTGCCCGGATTCCCCCGTGTCCGCCAGGGCAAGGTGCGTGATCTGTACGACATCGGCGACCAGCTGCTCATCGTCGCCACCGATCGCATCTCGGCGTTCGACTACGTGCTCGGCTCGGGCATTCCCGACAAAGGGCGGGTCCTCACGCAGTTGTCGGCGTTCTGGTTCGCGCGCACCACGGGCATCGCGCCCAACCACCTGCGCAGCGCCGACGTCGACGCCTTTCCTGACGTGCTCGACCCGCACCGCGAGCTGCTACGGGGGCGAGCGATGCTGGTGCGCAAGACCACCCCGCTCTCGGTGGAATGCGTGGCGCGGGGGTACTTGTCGGGCTCGGGCTGGAAGGACTATCTGGCCACTGGCGCCGTCTGCGGCATCGCGCTCCCCGCGGGCCTGCGCGAATCGGATCGCTTACCGGAGCCGATCTTCACGCCGGCCACGAAGGCCGAGTCCGGGCACGACCAAAACATTCCTGAAGACGAGGCCGCCCGCATCGTGGGCCCCGACCTGCTTCCCCGTGTGAAATCGCTCACGATGGCGCTCTATGCCGCGGGTGTCGCGCACGCCGAGGCCTGCGGCATCATCCTCGCCGACACCAAGTTCGAGTTTGGCCTCACCGCCGACGGCGAGCTCCTGCTCATCGACGAAGCGATGACGCCCGACTCGTCGCGCTACTGGCCGCGCGACGCCTACTCGCCAGGTGGACCGCAGGCGAGCTTCGACAAGCAGTTCGTGCGCGACTACCTCGAGTCGATCCGCTGGAACAAGCAGCCGCCCGTGCCGTCACTGCCCGACGATGTCGTGCGCCGCACGCGCGACAAGTACCTCGACGCGTTCGCGCGTCTCACCGGACATCCGCTGGAAACCGGCCATGCGTGAGCAGCTCGACCGGATTGTCGCCGAGATGGTGGACAAGGGCGTGCACTTCGAAGATGCCCAGCGCGAGTTCGAGCGGCGGTTCATCGCGCGCGTCGTGGCCCACTGCGACGGCAATGTGGGGCGAGCAGCCGACGCCCTCGGCATGCACCGCAACACGCTGACGCGCAAAGTGGCTGCGCTGAAGAGCCGCGGTGGGCGCGGGTCGGCCGCGTAGCGCGCGGATTCGGGGCGCGGATTCGGGGCGCTTGACAACCTCTCACGCCCACCACTAGAATTGGCAGTCTAAGGCCTTGAGTGCTAGCCCCCGCAGGGGGTGAGTGCTAAAGGCGAGAGGGTTCCGTCCCTATCCGGCCGCTGGCCGGCCGGCGGGCTGGACCGCATGTCTTCGCGGCCCCTCCGGGGCCGCAGATCGAATGACCGGAGTTCCTAGATATGGCCACGAAACTACGACCGCTGCACGACCGGATCCTCGTCGAGCGCATCGAGGAGGGTGAACAGAAGGTTGGGGGCATCATCATCCCCGACAGCGCCAAGGAAAAGCCCCAGCAGGGCAAAGTCGTCGCCGTTGGCGCCGGCAAGCCCGACAAGGATGGCAAAAAGATGCCGCTCGACGTCCAGGCTGGTGACACGATTCTCTTCGGCAAGTACTCGGGTCAGGAAATCAAGATCGACGGCAACGAGTACCTCATCATGCGCGAGGACGAAGTCCTGGCCGTGGTCGAGAAGTAACCCAGGAACGAACGGAGACACGCGCACATGGCGAAGCAGATTATTTACGGCGAGCAGTCGCGGCAGGCAATCCTGCGCGGCGTGAACCAGCTGGCCGACGCAGTCAAGGTCACGCTCGGTCCCAAGGGCCGCAACGTGGTCCTCGACAAGAAGTTCGGCTCACCCACCATCACCAAGGACGGCGTGACGGTGGCCAAGGAAATCGAGCTAAAGGACCCGCTCGAGAACATGGGCGCCCAGATGGTGCGCGAAGTCGCGAGCAAGACGTCGGACACGGCCGGTGACGGCACGACCACGGCGACCGTGCTGGCCCAGGCGATCTACCGCGAAGGCGCGCGCAACGTGGTGGCCGGCGCCAACCCGATGGAGCTGAAGCGCGGCATCGAGAAGGCCGTCGAGGCCATCACCGCCGAGATCAAGAAGATGGCGAAGCCCGTCAAGGGCAACATGATCGCCCAGGTTGGGATGATCTCGGCCAACAGCGACCACACCATCGGCACCATCATCGCGGAAGCGATGGAGAAGGTCGGCAAGGACGGCGTCATCACGGTTGAAGAAGCGAAGACGCTGGAGACCTCGCTCGAGGTCGTCGAAGGCATGCAGTTCGACCGCGGCTATCTCTCGCCGTATTTTGTGACCGACGCCGAAAGAATGGAAGCCGTTCTCGAAGAGCCGCTGATTCTCATCAACGAGAAAAAAGTCTCGAATATGCGCGATTTGCTCCCGATTTTGGAGCAGGTTGCCAAAATGGGACGCCCGCTGTTGATTTTCGCCTAAGACGTCTATGGCTAAGAGCTTGATATTTTGGTTGTT
>JANORI010000253.1:0-20909 GCA_031415235.1 Acidobacteriota bacterium
AGCCTGCCCGACTTTTCGTCGACCGTCCTGGCGCTCGACATCACGGCGGCGCTGCACTGGTCGTTGCTGCCCTCGATCGTCGCGATTCTCTTCACCGATCTGTTCGATTCGCTGTCGACCTTCATCGGCGTCTCGACCGCCGCCGGACTGACGGAAGACGACGGCCGTCCGCTCAATCTGCGGAAGGGCCTCATCGTGGACGCGGTTGCCACGGCGTCGGCCGGCCTGCTCGGGTCGTCACCGGGTACGGCGTACGTCGAGAGCATCGCCGGCATCCGCATGGGCGGACGTTCAGGCCGGGCCTCGGTGGTGACGGCCCTGTGTTTCGTGCCGTGCTTCTTCCTTGCGCCGCTGGTGGCGGCCGTCCCGGGCTACGCCACCTCGGCGGTGCTCGTGCTGGTCGGCGTGTCGATGTTCCAGACCATGCTGCGCGTCGATTTCTCGAAGCTCGAGGACGCTTTGCCGGCCTTCGTGACGTTGGTGCTCATCCCGCTCACGCTGTCGATCACGCAGGGCATCCTCTGGGGCTTCGTGCTGCACGCGGTGCTCTACGCCGTGGCGGGGCGTGCGCGGGAGGTCGGCCCGACGCTCTGGGCGCTCGCGGTGCTGTCGGGAGGGCTGCTGGTTCTGGGCCAGTGAGGCCCGACCGATCCCCGCCGTGGTCGAGCCGACGAGGCTCACGTTCGCGGGGGTGCGGCGCCAATCCGTGCGAGGATGGGTCGCGCGAATCTCGTTGCGACAGGGAGACCCATCCCATGCATGGCCACTTCGGATGGTTGGCGGCACCGGCGCTGCTCGTTGCCATTGCGCTCGGCGGAAGTGCCTCAGTGGGTGCTCAGCCCCCGGCGAAGGCCGCGGCCAGCCGGCCGTGGACGGTGCCTCGCACGCCCGATGGCCGGCCCGATCTGCAGGGCATCTGGACCAACGCCACGCTGACCCCGCTCGAGCGGCCGCGCGCCTTGGCCGATCGGGCGTTTCTCACCGAGAAGGAGGCGGCCGCCCTCGAGGCCCAGGCCTCCGGGCGCCAGTCCACAGCCGACGGCCCGGCGGCGCGACAGCAGGCCCTGAGCGGGGGCGACGTCGGCAGCTACAACCAGTTCTGGTTCGACTCGGGCTCGACCATCCTGTCAACCAGGCAGACCTCGCTCGTGGTCGATCCCCCCGATGGCCGGGTGCCGGTCCGTCCTGAAGCCGAGGCCCGGCGAGACGAGGCGTTGGAGCGCAGCACCGAGCACCCCGAGTTCATGAGCGTGTGGGACCGCTGCATCTCGCGCGGCGTGCCGGGGTGGATCATTCCGGCCGGCTACAACAACGCCTACCAGATCGTGCAGACGCCCGGCTACGTCGTGATTCACGCCGAGATGATCCACGACGCGCGGATCGTCCCTATGGATGGCCGCCCGCGGCTGCCATCGACGCTGCGCCTGTTGGAAGGCGATTCGCGCGGACGGTGGGACGGCGACACGCTGGTGGTCGAGACCACCAACTTCAGCGACCAGAACTGGATTGCGACCAGCGCGGCGTCGGGCCGGACCAAGGGCATCCCGCAAAGCCCGGCGCTGACGATCGTCGAGCGCTTCACGAGAACGGCTGCCGACCGGATCGACTACGACGCGCGGATCGAGGACCCGGACACCTTTACGCAGCCGTGGTCACTGGCCTTCCCGCTGACCAAAGATGACGAGTACCGCATCTACGAGTACGCGTGCCACGAAGGCAACCGGGCCATCGAGGGCGTGCTTCGCGGCGCCCGGTACCAGGAACGCACGCCCGACAGGCCGAAGCGGTAGGGGTCTCCGCATCCGCGAGCCGATGGCCCACGGCGGGTGGCCAGCCCCGCCGATAGGCTTTGTCACGCTGCGGTTCGCGGGCGTAGGATGTGGCTGTCTGACGCGTTGCTGGACACACACGAAAGGTGAGCCCCATGCAGTTCATGATCACGTACTCCTTCGGTCCCGAGGTTCGGGACGAAACACAGGCCCGCTTCAAGAAGACCGGAGGACTGCCCGGCGAGGGCGTGAAGATGCTCGGACGGTGGCACAGCATCGGCGGACACCACGGCTTCCTGCTGGCAGAGAGCAATGACGGCGTTGCGATCGGCAAGTGGATGCAGGAATGGACCGACCTTATCGAGTTTGACGTGATCCCCGTCAACAACGACGAGGACGTGATGAAGGTGCTTGGCGCCTGACTGCTTCCGGACAGTGAAGGAGTTGCCTCCATCACCACCATCAGCGGAAGGTGGTGGTGGCGGCGTGGGCCGAGAGACGGTCTGCGAGCTGGCGCGCCACCTCGCCATCAAGATACGGAATGTCGATGCGCGCGAGCTCGCCGGCGCCGGCCGTATCGACGCGCACACGTGCCATGGCGGCGCGGCGGTCAAACGGTGACTCGCGCATGGCCACCGCCTGAATCTTGTTGACGCGCGCAATCGTCACGCGCTGCCACAGCCAGCCGCTGCGCATCGCCACCACCCCGTCGGTCTCCGCCCATCCGATGTACGCCACGTACTGGCGCGCGCTCAAGATCGCCCAGGGCATCAACAAGGTGGCCACACCAACGGCGTCCCAGCCGATGATGGCGGCAGCAATGATGGTGACGGTTGCGACCACGACCAGGTTGGGCTTGACCGCCCGTGCGAAGGCACGTGGATGGAGCGGCTGCCACGCCAGTGCCGCAAACTCGAGATCAGGCAGCACCTGCTGCAACAGCGCCGGCAACGCCGGTTCATGCAGCAACGGCGCGAGCCACTCGCGCACCTTCGTGGCGCCGCTCTTGGGTCCGACGCCACCGGCGGTCTCGACGCACACGGTCACGCGCTTGAGCCAGCGATGCAACGGGCTGGCCGACACGATCACGGTTTGCACGCGCCGGATGGGCACCGTCGTCGCCACCCGCGTGAACAGGCCGAACGTGCTGCGCAGGTCATCGTTCACGCGCGTGAGGCGGAAGTCGTAGAGCCGCACCAACGCCCACACCATCGACACCACCCGCACTAGAAGCAGCGCGCCAAGCACGAATGCGATCGCGCCGCCGATCTGGAGGAGCGGCAGCGGGCCGCCTGCCATGACCGCGCGGAACAGGTTGCGGAAGACGCCGTACCCCATGCTTTCGGCTACGTCGAAGACACGCCACGACGTGCCGCCGAAGATGTTGGCTTCCCAGGCCAGTCCGGCCGCCGCGCCGACGAGCACCATCCCCTTGTTCTCGAGCAGGCCGCACAGGATCACGTCGCGAAGCGACAGGTGCACAAGCGGTTCGGCGGTTGCGACTGGCTCCGGCTCAGCATCGTCTGCAACGGGCACCGCCCCGGCCAGCGGTGAGCGCCCGGCCATCACGTGCGTTTTCATCTCGTCGAACGCCGCCAGCGACAGCACGCTCAGCCGCGCCTCTACTTCCTTGCCGCCACCGGTCTCGACCCTGACCTCGAGGACGTGGAACAGCCGATGGAGCGGGTTCTGCACGGCATCCAGATTCTGGATGCGCGCATACGGCACGTGCCGCTCGTTGCGGAAGAACACTCCCGATCGAATCACCAGCTCGTTGTTGGCATAGACGATGCGACACGAGAGATAGCGGGCGACCGTGATGACCACGGCGGGGAAGAGCAGAACAGACAACCACGTCTCCCAACCGGAGGGCACGCCGTCGAACATGCCGCCAGGCCCGCCGGTCGAGCGCGAGGCGCCGACCATGACGAGCACACCCGGCACAGCGAAGGCCTTGATGTGCTTGATCAGGTCGAACAGCAGTGTCGCCGGATGCAGCCGCTGCTCAGACGGCATCATCGGCTCCCGACGGCAGCAGGTGCTCGCGGATGCGCAGCGCGCGGCCGTGCTCGAGACCGGCGAGCGCCACCTTGGCGTGATCGGTGCCGGCGGTGTAGACGATGAGCGTGCCGAGGCCGTAACGACGCTCGAGGGGCCCTTGCGACACATCGATGTGCTGCACACGCGAACGCGGCACGTTGATCACGACGCGCCACAGCACTCCGCGGCGGATCTCGATCCCCTGTTCGTCCACGCGGTACGACGTGCGCCGATGGTGCAGTGGCGGCCACAGGTATGCGATCACCTGAGCCAGCACAGAGAACACCAGCCACGCGACCGGCAGCAGCCAGCGCAGCACGCCGGGCATGTCGTCGGCCACCCTCAAGGTGATGGCAAGCCCGGCAAGCGCACCCAGCGCCACGCCAGCCGCCACCAGCGCGCCGACGATTCGCTGCATGGGGATGACACGAGGACCGAGCGAGTGGTCCTGACCGTCGGCTACGTTGTCGGAGTCGCTCACTAAGAGATTCTACGGAGTTTGGAACCCGGAAGTTGTGAGCTGCACGCCACCGTGAAAGCCAGGAACCGGCGGATCATCACGAGGGGAAGGGCATGTCTCTGCATGATCACTCCGCGAAAGCGGGGTACTTCCGGTCGATTGTCGAAATTGCCGCCTCATGGCCCACGACCGCAAGCCTCGCCACGGGACTATCGGACCAGCGCACCACCTTCCCCCGGGCGAGCATCGCCTCGACCCCATTGTCCGGGCCCGGGGTCACCCGAACCCGCTTGAACCCCTAAACGGCCCCAGCCCTTGCGTGGGTCGGCTTCGAAGAACAGGCGCACCGGTGCCCCCAATCCTGCGCTATAGTTTCCGCGTTCGACCCGCGGCAGTCCCGCGTCGAGCGGCCTGAGGGAGGGGTGGGGAAATGTCTCACGACGACGCGAACCCGATGCTCGTGACGCCGGCCGGCGTCTCACGGCGCAACTTCATCAAGGGGGTGGTGGCCGGCAGCGTGGCTGTCTCATCGGCGGCCTATCTGTTCCGCGGCAGCACGCCCCTGTCCGGCCAGGCCCGCTCGGGCAGTGTTGAGCGCCTGCTGACCCTCACCGTGAACGGCCAGACCAGACGCGTCGACGTCGCGCCGCAGGAAACTCTGGCCATGACGCTCCGCTACAAGCTGGGGCTCACGGGCACCAAGCTGGGCTGCGACCGCGCCGAGTGCGGCGCGTGCACCGTGCTCGTCGACGACGTGCCGCGCTACTCGTGCTCGGTGCTCACGCACGCCGTGCGCACGCAGAAGATTCAGACCATCGAAGGTCTCGCGTCGGCCGATGGCACGCTGCATCCGGTGCAGCGAGGCGTGGTCGAGGAACAAGGGTTCCAGTGCGCGTTCTGCATGTCGGGCTTCATCATGGCCACGGTCGGGTTCCTGAAGAAGAATCCCAATCCCACGCGCGAACAGTTGGCCCACGGCGTGTCGGGCAATCTCTGCCGGTGCCAGGACTACGACAAGATCCTGACCGCGCTCGAACGCGGCGCGGCGCTCTCGCGGGAGGTGGCTCGTGGCTGATTCCAGACTCGTTGGCAAGAACTACGTCACGCCGGACCTTGTCGCGAAGGTCACGGGCAAGGCGAAGTATGCCGAAGACTTCCGCGCGGAAGGGATGCTCTTTGCCAAGCTCCTGTTGAGCCCGGTCCCGCACGGCCGCGTGCGCAGCATCGACACGAGTGCGGCCGAGGCGATGCCCGGCGTTCGCGCCGTTCTCCGGGCCAGCGAGTTGCCCGCGCCCGCCGACAACGTCACCGACCTGGGCGAGACGATCCGCGCGAACCCGAAGGCCGAACGCGCGCTCACCGACGAGCCGGTCTACGCAGGCGAGCCGGTCCTCGCGGTAGCGGCGATCGACGAAGAAACCGCCGCGGCCGCGATCGAAGCGATCCGGGTGGACTTCGAGCTACTGCCCTTTGTGGTCGATCCGCTGGCGAGCCTGCGGCCCGACGGCCCGAACCCGCGCCTGGAAGGCAATGTGTGGGGCCGCGCGCCGGTAGCGCCCGGTCAGCCGCCCGCGCCGCTCGACATTCAGGAACTGAAGTGGACGGCCGCCGACTTTGCCGAGTACGACCAGGGCAAGATGCCGATGGGCAAGCCGCAAGTCGAGTGGTCGTACGGCGACCTCGAGGCCGGCTTCAAGAACGCGGCGCTGGTGCTCGACGAGACGTTTTCGGTGGCCAACAACCAGCACCACGTGCTCGAGCCCCGCTCGGCACTGGCCTACTGGCAGAACGGCAAGCTGCATATTCACTCGGGCACACAGAGCGCCGTGCAGACGGTGGCTTCGATTTCGCGCTGGCTGCGACTCGACCCGGCCGACGTGGTGCTGATTACCGAGTACACCGGCGGCGGCTTCGGCAGCCGGGCTACGGGCTCGGTGCAGTGCATGATTCCGGCGCTGCTGGCGAAGAAGGCGAATGCGCCCGTCATGATGCGCATCACGCGCGAGGAAGAACAGGCCATCGGCGGCATTCGTCCGGCCGTGCACGGCCGGGCCAAGGCGGGCTTTGCCAAAGACGGACGGCTCCTGGCACTCGACCTCTACATGGTGGGTGAGAACAGCGCCTACGAAGCCCAGGCCGATGCCGCCAGTGGCGGCCGCTACGTGTCGCTGCTGTATCAACCAGAGGCGATGCGGTCACGCGCCATCACCGTGCTGACCAACACGCCGCCGCGGCGCGCGCAGAGTCAGCCGGGCGGTCTGCAGGCCATCATGATCGTCGAGCCCGTCATCGCAAAAGCCGCGCGCAAGCTCGGCCTCGATCAGGTGGCGATCCGGCGCCTCAACGCGCCGGAGGGCAAGGCGAAGCTCGGACCGGCGAATGCCAAGGGCGAACGCGGGTATGCCACGAGCGCCTTCATCAAGAACGCGCTCGACCTCGGCAAGGAACAGTTCCGGTGGGACGAGCGAAAAGCGCGCTCGGGGCAGCGCATGGGCTCGAAGGTGCGCGGCGTCGGCGTGTCGGTCAGCACGTTTGTCGGCGGGTCGACCGGTTTCGATGGCCTCTTCGTCATCAAGCCCGACGGCAAGATGTACGTGCAATCGGGTGTGGGCAATCTGGGCACGGAGTCGGCCTTCGACGTGCACCGCGTGGCTGCCGAACTGATGGGCATGCCGTGGGAGAACGTGGTCATCAGCTGGGGCGATACCTCGCAGCCGCTGCCCTGGACGTGCGTGTCGGGCGGCAGCCAGACGGCGGCCGCGATGTCGCGCGCCGCGCATGCCGCGGCGTCCGACGCCGCTGCGAAGGCCAAAGAGATCGCCGCCAAGGTGCTGGGTGGCAGCCCCGCGTCGTATCGGTTGGCCGACGGGCGGGTGTTCAGCGGTGGCCGCGGCATGACGCTGGCCGAGGTGGCGCGCCGCGCCATCGACATGGGCGCGAAGTACGACGGCCACGAGTTGCCCGACGACCTCAACAAAGTGACCGCCACGGCCGCCACGGCCATGGCCGGTCAAGGGCTGATGGGCGTGGCGCGCGACACCTATCCTCGCGACGGCGCCAGCTTCTCGTTCGTGGCGGGCTTTGCCGAAGTGGAGGTCGACATCGAGACCGGCCACTACGCGGTCATCGACTACACCGCCATCGGCGACTCGGGCACGATCATCCATCCGCGCGCCTACGGCGGGCAGTTGCTCGGACGCGGCGTGCTCGGCATGTCGCATGCGTTGTCGTTGAAGACCGTCTACGACCAGCACTACGGCTTGTCGCTGACGCAGCGCTTCTACCAGAGCCGTCCGCCGACCATTCTCGACATCCCACGCAACATGAAGTGGGAGGCCGTGAACATTCCGGACCCGGAAACGCCCACCGGCGTGCGCGGCATCGGCGAGCCGCCGGTGGCCGCCGGGGCGTGTGCCATTCTCAACGCGCTCTCCGATGCGCTTGGCGACGACGTGTATCGCCGCGCACCGGTCACGATGGACAGCATCCTCATGGCGCTCGAGCACGGCCGGCCCATGCAGGATCCCTTGACCGCCCACATCTAGCGAGGCTGCGCTTTCGACTTGTGACATTGAATGCTTCGCCTCGCTAGAGGCAGCGTAGTTTGGCCCGCCCACCGCCACCCCAGCGCGCACAGTCCGCGCGCCGGGGGCCCCGGCAGGGCGGGCGAGACGTCCTGAAGGCCGGGACTAGTGATTTGCGGCCTTCAAGGACGTCGCGTGAAGGAGATGCCATGGCAATCGTGCACGACGTCATTCCGCCGTTCCAGTTGTTCCAGCCGTCCAACCTCGGCGACGCGCTGGAGTTGCTCGATGCGCGCGGCCAGGAAGCCTGGGTCCTGGCTGGCGGCATGGATTCCTTCGACTGGCTGAAGGATCGCACCAAGCGCACCAGCGCCGTCATCGAGCTCGGCCAGGTGGCCGAGCTGCGCGGGATTCGCGTTGTCGGAGGCGGCCTCGAGATCGGTGCGATGACCACGCTGACCGAGGTGGCCGAGCACCCCCTCGTGCGCGAGCGGTTCGCCGGGTTGGCCGAAGCGGCCGGGCTCGTCGCCTCGCCGCAGATTCGCAACCAGGGCACGCTCGGCGGCAACGTGTCGCAGGACGCGCGCTGTGCCTACTACCGGCGCGGGTGGGACTGCTACCGGGCCGGCGGCAACACCTGCTACGCCGATACGCCAACGGCCATCAATCGCGAGCACGCGATCCTGGACGCGGACCGGTGCGTGGCCGTCAGTCCGTCCGACACAGCGCCAGCCTTGATCGCACTCGACGCGCAGATGGTGATTCGCCGTCGCGGCAGTGAGCGCGTGGTGGCGGCCGCTGACTACTTCATGGGGCCCGGCACCGACATCAAGAGGATGACGGTGCTCGAGCCGGGTGAGTTGCTCACGACGATCCGGATCCCGGCCACGTGGGTGGGCGCGCGGTTCTATTTCGAGAAGGCCCGCGACCGCCAGGTGTGGGACTTCGCCCTTGTCAACGTGGCGTCGGCGCTCAAGATGAGCGGCAGCCAGATTGCCGAGGCGCGCATCGTCGTTGGGGCCGTGGCCGCCCGTCCGCTGCGTCTCCGGTCGGTGGAACAGGCGATTGCGGGCCGGCTGCTCAACGAAGAGACGGCGGTCATGGCGGGCGAGTTGGCCATCGAAGGCGCCGTGGCGCTATATCACAACGCCTACAAGATTCCGCTGATGCGGAATCTTGTGCGGCGCGCCGTGCGCGGCGGACCGCTTCCGGCCACCACCTGAGGCGCATGACGTGACGCACGCTCGGGGCCTTGTTCGACCGCGCCTCGCGCGCACCCTCGCGGCCGTCGTTGTGGGCCTGCTGCCGTTGTGCCTCGCCTGCGACGCGCCACCCGCCCGGGCGGCGCAGACCGCATCGGCGAGCACTGGATGGCGCCCGCTCGGCCAGTGGTCGGGCCATGGCAGCCGTCAAACGGAGTCGTTCGACGTGGCCACGGGCGCACTTCGTCTGCGCTGGCAGACCCGCACCACAGGCACGACTGTCGATGCCACGTTCAAAGTGTGGCTGTACAGCGCCATCAGCGGCCGACCGCTGCAGTTGGTCGTGGACAACGCCGGCGCCGGTTCCGGCACGGCTCACATCGCCGATGACCCGCGCGTGTCGTATCTCGTGGTCGAGTCGGCACAATTGGACTGGACGGCCGCGCTCGACGAGGCGGTCGTGACATCGCCGCCGCGCTGACGAGCGAGGCACACCTGGAGGCTCGATGAAAAGACTGGTCCTGGCCATTGCCGTGCTGTTGACCGTTGCCGCACCAGCGCGCGCGCAGCTGTCGCCGATGAATGCCGCCGGCGTCACCTACGGCCACGTGCATCTGAACGTGGCGGACATCGACGTGCACAAGAAGCTCTGGGTCGACACCTTCGGGGGCGTGTTCGTCCAGAAGGGGCCGCTCATGACGGTCAAGTTCCCCAATATGCTCATCGCTCTGGCGCAGAAGGCGCCCACGGGCCCGTCGCAGGGCACGGCGATGGATCACTTCGGCTTCAAGGTGCGCAGCCTGCCCGACATGCTGACCGAGCTGCGCGCGGCGGGCTACGCCGTGCAGAGCGAGTTCACGGGCACCGAAGGATTTCCGAACGCCTACGTGCTCGGCCCCGACGGCCTGCGCATCGAGATGCAGGAAGACACGACGCTCTCAGCGAAGGCGATCCCGAATCACATTCATTTCTGGTCGCCGGAATTCGTCCAGTTGCTCGATTGGTACGTCGACACGTTCTCGCTGACCAAGCGGACCCGCGGGAAGATCGCGACCACCGCCGATGCCGGCACCGTGAACCTCTCGTATCAGACCAGCAAGGAGCCGGTCGTTGGCACCAGGGGCCGCGTCATCGATCACATCGGTTTCGAGGTCAAGAATTTGGCCGCGTTCTGCAAGCAGCTCGAGGCAAAAGGAATAAGATTCGACGTGCCGTTCCGCGACGTGCCGGCGATCGGGTTGAAGATCGCGTACTTCACGGATGCGGCGGGCGTCTATATCGAGCTGACGGAAGGCTTCGACAAGTACTGAGGCGCTCTGGGACGCTTCGCTCGGGCCATGGCAGAATCTCCTGGTGAGCCATGACCTATCACCACGCGGGGAAGCATCAATGACCGGCACGTCGACGAAGGAAACCCTGGGATTCCAGGCCGAGGTCGCTCAGCTCCTGAATCTGATGATTCATTCCCTGTACGGGAACAAGGAGATCTTCCTGCGCGAGCTCGTCTCGAACGCCTCGGATGCCGCCGACAAGCTGCGGTTCGAGGCCATGACGGACGGCGCGCTCTTCGAGAGCGACCCCGAACTGCGCATTCGCGTCAGCTACGACGCGACCGCGCGCACGATCACCGTGTCGGACAACGGCATCGGCATGTCGCGGCAGGACGTCGTCGAGAACATCGGCACTATCGCCAAGTCGGGCACGCGCGAGTTCCTCGCGCAGTTGACCGCCGACCGCGCCGTGGACGCCCACCTGATCGGGCAGTTCGGCGTGGGCTTCTACGCCGCGTTCATCGTGGCCGATCGGGTCACGCTCGTCACCCGGCGCGCCGGCCTCACGCCCGAGCACGGCGTCAGGTGGGAGAGTGCGGGGGAGGGCGACTACACGGTAGAGACCGTGGCGAAGGCCACCCGCGGCACCGACGTCACGCTACACCTGCGGCCGGACGAGGACGAACTGCTGTCGGGCCATCGGCTGCGCGAGATCCTGCGCAAGTACTCCGATCACATCGCCGTCCCGATTGTGATGAAGAAGGAGCAGTGGGACAGCGAGGCCCAGAAGCAGGTCGCCACTGACGAGGACGAACAGGTCAACCGCGCCTCGGCGCTCTGGGCGCGCCCCAAGAGCGACATCACCGAGGAGCAGTATCACGAGCTCTACAAGCACATCGCGCACGACGTGGACGCGCCGCTCGCCTACAGCCACGCCAAGGTGGAGGGCCGGCAGGAATTCACCCTGCTGCTCTATGTGCCGGCCCGTGCCCCGTTCGACCTGTGGGACCGCGACCACCGTCGCGGGGTGAAGCTCTACGTGCGCCGGGTCTTCATCATGGACGACGCCGAGCAGCTGATTCCGGCCTACCTGCGCTTCGTGCGCGGCGTGGTCGACTCGAACGACCTGCCGCTCAACGTGTCACGCGAGATCCTGCAGCAGTCCAAGGACGTGCAGGCCATCCGCACGGCCGCCATCAAGCGAGTGCTGACGCTGCTCGAGGAACTGGCCGCGAAGGACACATCCAAGTACCAGACGTTCTGGACGACCTTCGGCCGCGTGCTCAAGGAAGGCATCCCGGAAGATCCCGCCAATCGCGATCGGCTGGCCACGCTGCTGCGCTTCTCGTCCACGCACAACTCGCACGACCAGCAGACGGTGTCGCTCGCCGACTACATCGGCCGCATGAAAGACGGGCAGAAGGACATCTACTACGTTACAGCCGATGGCTATGCCGCGGCCAGGAACAGTCCGCACCTCGAGATCTTCGGGAAGCTCGGCGTCGAAGTGCTGCTGCTGCACGAGCGCATCGACGAGTGGGTGGCGTCATCGCTGCACGAGTTCGACGGCAAGCCGTTGCAGTCGGTGGCGGCCAAGGACCTCGACCTCAGCGCCCTCGGCGGCGCGGCGCCAACGCCAGAGGAGCGCACGCCGACAGGTGAGCATGCGCTGTTGCTCGAGCGCATGCAGACGGCCCTCACGGAGCGCGCCAGCGCCGTGCGGGTGACCAATCGGCTGACCGACTCGCCGGCGTGTCTCGTCAGCAGCGAGGACGGTCTCAGCACCAACTTCGAGCGGATGCTCAAGGCGGCCGGACAGGCGGTGCCGGCGTCGAAGCCGATTCTGGAGGTGAACCCGACGCACCCGATCGTGCGTCGGCTCGCCGACGAAAACGACCCGGTGAGATTCAGCGACTGGAGCCAGATCCTCTTCGACCAGGCAACGCTGGCCGAAGGTGGGCACATCGAGGACCCGGCGGCATTCGTCAAGCGGCTGAACCAGTTGATTCTGACGCTGGCCGGGGCCCGACCGTCGCCGATCTGGACACCTGGCAGCTGACGGGCTGTCGCGGCGTCTATGCGCTCCGAGGGAGAGCCCGCACTCTGGGCCGCGTGCTTCTCGCTTCTTCGAGATCGAGGGGTTCCTTCACGCCGCGAACATGGCGCGTGCGGTGCTCCATCCCAATCAGTACCGTCCCGCCAGACGCGTTGGTCACCGAATTGGACCGGTCCCGCGACGAGGCATGGCAGGCCAGTCCTATCTTCCTGCCCGATGGTCGCCGGTTCCTGTTCCTCGGAGGCGGCAACGACCGGACGAAGAGTGCGATCTATCTGGCGTCGCTCGATTCTCCGACGCGCACGCGTCTGCTCGACGTCCACTCGCAGCCGGATTACGCAACTGGGTTCCTGCTGTATCAACGCGGCGGCGCAGTGATGGCGCACCCCTTCGACGAAAAGCAAGGGCGTCTGACCGGGGATGCCGCAGTGATCGCCGAAGGCGTCGACACCGACGCGATCAACGGGCGCGCGACGTTCTCGGTTTCGGCAAACGGAGCGCTGATCTACCGATCGGGACCGGCGACCGGTGGCTCTGGGCGCCTGACGTGGTTCGACCGCAGCGGCAAGACGCTGGGCACGGTCGCCGAAAACGGTTTCTATCGCTACCCACGCGTGTCGCCGGACGGCCGGCACGTGAGTGTATGCGCAGCCATTCCCGCCCACCGGGGCGAGGGTGCAGCTTTCGAGGGGAAATGGGCGGTCGCCGACGTGGACAGCAGACGGCCGCACCGTTCTGTATTCGACCCTCGTGGATGCATCCTCGGCGAGGGTCTTCGTCGCCGAGTCCGCGTTCATGGCGGTCGACGTGACGACCTCCGGCTCGACGGTGCGCGCCGGAGCTCCTCGCATGCTTTTCATGCAACGACACATTGGCGGAGGACTGAATCGCTTTGCCGTCGACCCGTCCGGTCAGCGCTTTCTGCTGGTCGCGCCCGACCAGAACGTGGTCCCTCCAATCACCGTCGTCTTGAACTGGCCGTCGCTGTTGTCGAAAGAATAGTGTCCGGACGACGCCTGTGGTCGGGCGTGCGTTGACGGGCCAGGCTGCTACGTGAGTAACCTGCCCCCCCAATAAAGCCCCGGCTGCTTCTGCTCGCGGCGTGCTCAGTCCCGTGGGGCCCGTTCAACGCGAATCGTCCCGACGAAGCAGGTGGTGCCCGCTGGCGCACCGGCGCAGCCGATGGTACCGGGTATCCCGGCTATCCTGTCGAACTCCACGTGCACGCTGGCGCCGGTGCGCCACCCTGCCAGAATGACGCCGTCGAGCTGGGCCGCGCCCGTCACGCTGTTCGATCCGCCGCGGATGAGCGCCGTGAAGAACTCGTCTCCGTGGTGAAATTGATAGACCGCCTCGAGTCGAGCGACGGTGTTCAGGGCCGGGTTCACGCTCGCTTGTCGTTGAAGAAGCTCGCCGACGAACTTGTTGTCGACGTTGCCGCCCCAATTGCCTTCCAACAGAGTGGACGTGATGAACCACTTCGTGAAGGTCACTTGCACGGGCCGATTGCGATCGTCGCCCGCGGCCATGGCGGGGGCGATGTGGAACAGCAGCGCCATCGCGCCGGCGACGCAGGCAACGCGGATGCGAGTACGAACGGTGCTCATAGAGGCTCCTTGGGGTTGGGTGGTCCTGGGTGGTCCTATAAGATGAGAAGCGCAACCGAGCGCCGTTTCCTCTCATGAGCCAAATGACGGACCGCGTGGACGATGTCACGGGACTGCTCCTGTCCTGGCGCCAGGGAGACGCCGCGGCGCTCGACCGCCTGGTGCCCCTCGTGTACCAGGAGCTGCGCCGGGTGGCGGGCCGCCATCTTCGACGCGAGGCGCCGGGGCACGCCCTCCAGGCGACGGCGCTCGTGCACGAGGTCTACCTGCGACTCGTGGATGTCGATCGCATGACGTTGAAGAACCGGGCCCACTTCTACGGGGTAGCGGCCGTGCTGATGCGCCAGATTCTCGTCGACCACGCCCGCCGGCAACGCGCCGACAAGCGCGGCGGCGGCGTCACGATGCTGAGCCTCGACGACGTGTCGCCGGCCACGCAACCAGCCAGCGTGGACGTGCTCGCGCTCGACCAGGCGCTGGAGACGCTGTCCGCACTCGATGCCCGCCAGTGCCGCGTCGTGGAATTGCGCTACTTCGCGGGGCTCGACGTCGACGAGACGGCCGACGCGCTCGAGATATCGCCCGCCACCGTCGCGCGTGACTGGGCCTTGGCGAAGGCGTGGCTCTACCTGCGACTCTCGCCCCGCGAGTAGGGCAGATCTACCACCGCGGCCGGCGGGAGGCCATACTCGCGGCGATCACGAGTCGGGTGGGCCGCTCACTCGTCGGGGACCACAGGCTCACGCAGTGGAAGGACGCCGGTCTGCCCCTGCCCTCAACCGTGACCGGCATCATCCGAACCATCAAGCAAGACACGATCATCCGGAAGATCGGCGCCGAGAGAGTTCGTCAACGCGGGTCGCTCGCGAAGCCTTGCTCCAGGGTCATCTGCCACTCGACGTTCGCCGCCTCGATCACGAAGTGGCACCACCGCGGCTCGTCCGCGACGTTCACGGTGGCCGAGGAGACCCCGTGCGCATCCACGATCGTCTGGAGCGGACGCCCCGACACGGCGCTGTGCAGCGTCACGGTCAGGCGTCCGGCGCCGGGGGACGTCTCGCTCGTCGTCTGCCAGCGCAGACGCATCGCAGCGATCGAGACCTCGAACGACTCGGTCTGACGGCTGAGCCCCCCCGACCAGGTGCCGATCTCGCGCCACGTGATCGCTGCCGCTGCCGGCCGTTGAGCCACGTGGCTTGGCCGATCGTCCCGGCAGGCGCTCGCAGACGCTGCCACGACGATGAGAACACCTGCGGCGACCGCCCGAGACACTGTCTGCATACCGTCCTGTCGAACGCCTGCGACGTCGTCGCGGCGACGAGTGGCCTGCCCAGAAGCAGGGACGCCGAGCTGGGACAGCGCCATGTTGAACGGCACGCGATTCTCAGTGATTCAAAACTTCTTCAGCCAAGTCCCGCAAGTCACCGGCCCGGTTCGGTGACGCCAAACGCCAACAGGACATTTCCTGGCATGCCGCCGAAGCGGGGATAACCGGAATTCACGAACACCATGCCGTCGATGACACGTAGACACTGCGCCCGTCGCTCGCCATGCTCCATTGGACGCCGCCGTTCGTGCCACCCTTCCCTACGCGTGTGTGCCAGAGAAACTTGCCCTTGTTCGCCGGATCGAGCGCATAGACCACGCCCGACTTCTGTCCAGCCACGAGGACGTCGCGCCCACCCGCCGTCCGCACGAGCATCGCCGCCGCGCCGAAGTCGTAGTCCGGTCCGTGCTCTTCAGGGCAGTTCGTTCCTCGGCCGCCGCACCACGAGTTGTAGACATCACGTGGCGTCGTCTGTTGCGACCAGACGATCTGCCCGGTCTCGAGAGAGAGGGCGACAACGGCATCACTCGTCGTTGCACGGCACAGACAAGTGCCAAGACCGCACGGGAATTGGGTCGGATGTATCTCACAGTCAATCCCCTCTGCTCAGGGTGTCCGCGGCGTGTTGTTGGCACTACCCAACACGTACTAATGGCGACCAGGCTAGAATACCGCCCTTTTCAAGAACACCCCATGAGTCGTCCTGCGTTTGCCTGCCGATCGGGTCAAGCACGACATCCACGTCTTTCACCACGGCACAATGTGGACAGCCGGCATGTGGACAGCCGGCGTGTTGTCAACGTGTATACGCCACGCTATCGTCATGTCACCGGCATTCGAATCGCCGAACCAGCAGGAGTCCATCATGGCAACCGCGACCGCACGAACCAGGGTCATCAATCTGCGTACCGACGAGGCGCGTCGTACGCTGATCGATCGTGCAGCCGAGGCCCTGGGGAAGGACCGGACGGAGTTCATGCTGGACGCCGCCACCCGCGAGGCCCAATCCGTCCTGCTGGATCGCCGGTTGTTCCATCTGGACGAGGCGGCGTTCCGACGGTTTGCCAAAGCGCTCGATGCGCCGCCGTCGCTCACGCCGTCGCCACTGGCAGGGTGCGGCGCAACTTGCCAGAGCCGATCCCGGTCATGGTCCTCGTTCGGCTGGCCGTCGATCGGGCGCATCAAGGCACTGGCCTCGGTTCCGCGCTCTTGCGAGACGCACTCTTGCGAACGCTCGCCGTGGCCGACGCCGTGGGCATCCGCGCGGTCCTGCTGCACGCCATTTCTGAGGAGGCGACACGCGTCTACCGTCACCACGGTGTTGCGGAATCGCCAGTCGATCCGATGACGCTCTCCATCAAGCGGTCTGGCCTCTTGGGCGAGTCGGCGACCCAGCTTCCCAGAGCCGCCGAACGGGCACTGCGAACAGGTCGCTCTCGAAGCGGATGACCGCGCCGCCGTCGTAGAGGACGACACCTGCGGCGAAACGAGTACCGGCGGCATCCCGCAGCTTCCGCAGTCCCCGGAGGTCCGACTCCCTTACTGACGCGGCCGCTTTCACTTCGACACCAGCGATGGCGCCATGGCCCTGCTCCATCACGATGTCGACCTCGAAGTCGTCGCGGTCTCGGAAGTGAAAGAACTCGATCGGCACTGGACGCCAACCAGCCTGTCGTCGCAGTTCTTGCAAGACGAATGTCTCCAGCATCGCACCGAGGAGTGGCCGGTCGTTGTCCAGGCCTGCGGCGTCGAGCCCCAGCAAGGCGCAGGCAATGCCCGTGTCGCCCATGTGGAGTTTCGGGCGCTTCACTAGTCGGTTCAGGCGGTTCGTGTGCCACGACGGCAGCCGCTCCAGCAGGAACACGCGTTCGAGTAGCGACACGTATTCGTGGATCGTTTGTCGCGTCAGCTCGAACGGCGAGGAGAGGTCTGCGACGTTGATGAGCCGGGCCGTGTGCGACGCGGCCAGCGCCAGCAGTTTCGGCAGGGCATCGAGAGACCGGACACGGGTGACGTCGCGGACGTCGCGCTGGACTTGAGTATCCACGTAGTCGCGATACCAGGCGTGGCGACGCCTGGGGGCGCGGCGCACCAATGCCGCCGGATACCCACCGGCCACCACGCGCTCCGCCAGGTTGGTCCCGAGCCGCTCGACGACTGCTGACGTGAAGGCGCCGCCAAACAACGTGTCGATGAAGCGAGGCCGCGTTCCAGCGAGCTCGCACTGGGCGAGTGGATGGAGGCGGAGAATTCCGAGGCGACCGGCAAGTGAATCGGCCAGGGAAGGCAACAGCAGTACGTTGGCCGAACCCGTGAGGATGAAGCGTCCCGCAGTGCGACGACTATCGATGGCGACCTTGAGCGAGGTAAAGAGCTGCGGAACCCGCTGAACTTCGTCGAGGATGGACCTCGCCGGAAGGCTGGCCACGAAGCCTACAGGGTCGTTGGTAGCCGCCTGCCGCACGGCGTCGTCGTCGAACGACAGGTACCGGTAGCCGCGTGGTTCTCCGAACGCGCGGGCCAGCGTCGTCTTGCCGCTTTGTCGGGGGCCGTGGATCAACACCGCTGGAGTGTCGGCGAGCGCCTCGCGGAGGCGAGGCGCCAGGTACCGGGGAAACTGCGCGGTGGTGCCGGGCACGGGCGATCGTAGATCGGGCTGTCGGCTGAACGCAAGTTATCGAGGCGGCTGAATGCTAGTCCAAGGGTCGGCTATTCGCTAATGTGGCGACGGCGCGTTAGTCACCGACCTGCGCTGAGCAGACCTCGGCCGATCAGCGCTGGATGCCGCTGCCCCATTGCTCGATCAGACCCACCGCGTGAAGGGTGCGGCCGATCACGCGATTCCGCAGTCTCGAAATCCCTCGCGGCAAATCTTCCAGCGTGAGCCCGAACTGCAGGAGCCTGTTGGGGCTGACGCAGCCAAGAGTGTCTGCGTTGCGGCACTACAAGCTCGCCGGCTTCTCGATCGAGCGGCTGGATGACCGAGGATCTCCGCGGCGGCCGCCTGCGTCAGCCCGTGGTTTGGAGATCAGCGCTCCGATCTTCCACGCCAGCTCGGCCTTTGCAAGAGCCTCCGCGGGCCTCGCCTGTCACAGGTCCGCAAACACGTTGTTACTGCCCACCAACGTACGCCTTCTCCGCCATCGTCCTACTCCTTACCTTCGCTGATCGCCATGGCCTGCTTCAACCGGCGCTTGAGGTCGATCTCTGCCCGAGGCGTCGCGATGCCGTGCTTCGGAGGCTGACCGACGCGTTGCCGGATGCTGCGGGGCTAGCCGATGGGGAGTCTGCGGACGCGATAGCGCGCATCCTCGACCAGAATGAGCGCCCCTGCGGCCAAGGTCGTGGCCTGTTCGGCCAGCACTGCCCGCAGTCGGCGATTCACGGCGTCGGGTCGTTCATCCGAGAGCCGGAACAGGATGACGCTGGGGCGGTTTCGCACGCCCAGGGGCCAGGAGGTCGCCGAAATCCAGGTCGAACGTCAGGACGATGCGGGCCTCGGTCGCTGCGTGGTCGAGAATCACCTGATCCGGCGCTCGGTGCATCTGCAGCCTGCGCACGTGCACTGCGTCGTGTCCCTCGCGCACCAGATCCGCGACGGTTCGCGGCGAGATGCCAGCGTCGGCCAGAAAGCGCATCGGGCCTTATGCCGGCAAGGAGTACAGCTCGTCCTTGGCCAATGCGGCCGCGTAGGCGAGCGCTTGGCGGATGTCCTCGGGTTCCAGGTCTGGCAGGTCTGCGATGATGTCCGCGGGACTCAAGCCGTTAGCCACGAGATTGACGACGTGGGCCACCGAAACGCGGAGCCCTCGAATGGTGGCCCGCCCTGCCAAGAGGCCGGGATGGTGTGTGATGCGATCGAGTGGGTGCGACATCGGCCAATCACCTACGGCCATTCTAGCCCGGCTCGGCCCATGCCCGGCGAAGTGTCTCAACCCCGCGGATGCGATGTCGGCTCGCGCTGAATGCACGACTGGCAGTCGTGGGTGACCGACAACGTGGGCACGAGTGGCGGCCTTCCGAACGCCCCCGAATACTCGGCGCGGGGGGTGATGCGATGGACCGATACGATCTGCGCGGTCACGACTTCGCGCGTGTACCACTGCTGGGCGTCCACGACGTCCGTTTCGGCACCCTGCCGAACGACGATGGCAATCACGGCTTCTCACGGGCGGTTCTGAAAAGATCGGCCTTCAGGTCCTCCCATGGTCGCCCGGCGTCGGGGTTCGCTTCGAGGTCCGCCAGCCGCTCGGTGAGGACTTCGCGATGCCAGTCTGGGACGGGCACGGCCGCCACGTTGGCGGCAATTCGATCCCACAAGGCCTGGACGTACTCGATCTGTTCGTCCACGGCCAGATCGTCGAATCCTGGGGGCGGAAGGGGCAGAGCGTTCGCCATGACGGCCCCAATGCAGCACCAACCCTGCGTGGGCACCACGGGTCCTTCAGTGTCGGGCTAGCGCGCTCGCCTACTTGATCCCCGCGGCCACAGCGAGAGCGTCAGGCGAGCAACCTTCCAAGTCATTCTCGTCAAGTACCGTCTCGGCAATCGCGTACGGCGGCCCGTTGTACCAACTGGCGTCCGGAGCGTCGAGGCGAATCGCGACGATCACCCGAGTACCGATGTCGGTGCAACGCCAGCGACCGGCCGCGGTGTGGAACTCGAGGCCGATGTTGAAGTCAGCGTGTTGCATCTATTTGCACTGAACCCATCCGTCGTTCTGTCGGGCTAACGTACTGCGCCTGAGCTGCGGCGGCAACAAACCGCGACAACAGCCCGAACGTTCAACGCCGCCAGCTCCAGGCGCATGTTAGCGGCCCACGCGATGCGATCGCGATTCGTCACGCGAAAAACTGTTCAAGGACGGTACAGTTTCTTAGGAGCCAGGCCGTACGCGATCGCGCCAATATCCGGGACGACGATGGCCATGAGCGACCGCGACGATCAAGACGCGCGCACGCTCGACGAGGTAAACCACCCGAATGGATATCGCCGTAGCAGGTAGCGACGCGTTCCGTGCTCGTACGGTGGCCACGCGCTGGGCAACAGATGAATAGCCGACTCCGCCTCGGCGAGTTCAGCCTCGAAGCCCGCCGCCGCCGTGGCGCTGCGAGTGGCATACCACTCCGCGGCGGTCGCGGCTTCGACTACGGCCTCTTCGAGATACTCAAGGTCGAGGGCCACGCTGGGCTGCCGCGTGAATACGCCGACGGGCTTCCGACCACGGCACGGTGGTCGCCGTGCCAGCATCGACGCGATCGAGTCGCGCCCGAATCTCTGCAGACCAGACCGCTTCGGCCTCAGCGTCAACCTGGTGCTCGAGGCTCTGAATCAATTCGCCGGCGAGCGCCGCGCGCTCTTCGTCCGAAAGACGGAGCGCCTCAGCAAGAAGTTGCCTCGAATCCATAGGCGAAGATTAGCACTTCCCCTGAGATTGGCAAGTGGATCTGTCAACGACCGCGCATCAGCCGCGGCGCCCCGATGCTCGGATGATGCCACAGAAGATGACCGCCGTCGGCTCCATTTGCGTGTTAGCGGCCCACGCGATGGGATCGCGATTCGACATGCGAGAAACTGTGGCGCGTGGCGCCGCGTACAATCACGGACCTCCGGGAACCGAGGCCGAGCCAGCAGTGGTGCGACCAGCCCGAAT